>NZ_JAVFVX010000076.1:0-38025 GCF_033441795.1 Streptomyces sp. ADMS
GGACCCCTCGGGGTCCGGGCCACCACCGTCTCCGGCCGTCGTACGTACCGTCAGCCGTGCTGGCCCCACGGCTTGCGCAGGGTCGGCCGGGCCGCCGACACGCGCTCACTGAGCACGGCCAAGCGCGCCGACAGCGCCCACATCACCCGTACGGTCGAACGCGGGGCGAACGTCGCGCGCAGTTCCGTGCCCCGGCTCACCGTGGTGCGCAGGGCCACGGACACCCGGCGCACATCCTCCGCGAGTCCCGCCGTCGGGCGCGGACTGGGGGCGTACAGGACCTGCTCCACGGCGTCCGCCACCCGGTGCACGGCGTCCGCCGCCGGCGGATCGAGGTGGCCGAGTCGCACGATCCGGGCAGCCGCCTTGCGGGGCGTCTGCGACTCCTCCGGGCTGATGCCGAAGTCCCAGGCGGTGTCGGTCAGTTCCTGCCAGGCCGACAGCGCGTGGACCGCCGCGTCGGCGTCACCCCGGCCGTGCGCCCCGAGCCGTACGGCCCGGACCCGCAGCCGCCACAGCATCGGCAGCAGCAGGAGCGCGATCACGGCGAGCACACCCAGCGTCCAGCCCAGGGCTGCGGACCACCAGTCGTTGTCGTCGTCCGTGCCCAGTGCGGTCTGCGCGGACTCGCTCGCGCACCCGCCGTCCAGCCGCCGCTGCGCCGCCGTGCAGGTCTCGCTCGCCGAGGCGGAATCGGAGGGCCCCACGGACGCCTGCTGGGACGGCACGTCCGGGTCCGGGATATTGCTGCCCGGCGCCTGGGACTGCGTGTACTCGGGCACCGAACCGCGGGTCGGGGTCGGCTCGAAACGGGTCCAGCCGACGCCCTCGAAGTACAGCTCAGGCCAGGCGTGCGCGTCGCGCTGTCCCACCGACACCGTGCCGTCCGGCTGAGGGGTACCCGGCGCGAAGCCCACCGCGACCCTGGCCGGAATGCCCAGCGTGCGGGCCATCGAGGCCATCGCGAAGGAGAAGTGGACGCAGAAGCCCTCCTTGTCCCTCAGGAACCGTGCTACCGCGTTGGAGCCGCTGCCGACCTGCACCTGGGTGTCGTACCGGAAGCCGCCGCTCACCGAGAAGTAGTCCTGGAGCTTGACCGCCTGCTCGTAGGCGTTCGTGGAACCGGCGGTGACCTCGCGCGCCGTGCGCGCCACGACCGTCGGCAGCGACTCCGGGACCTGGGTGAACTCACGCACCAGCGCCGGGGCCGGCTCCGGCGCCTCGGCGAGCTGCTGTGCCGTCGGCTGCACGTCCAGGCTCGTCACCGTGTACCGCGCACCGCGTGTGTTCTGGCCGTGGTCACCGACGAGGGTGCGGCCCACCGGCTCGAAACGCCAGCTGCCGTCGATCTTCACACCGGTCGCCGGGTACGGCATCGGCAGCCAGTCCTGGGCGTACCAGTTCGCCGCCGAGATGGTGGTCGTGACCTCGGAGCGCCGCACGCCCGCGTTGAGACCGACCGGATTCGGGAACCTGTCGGGCACGTCCTGGATCTGCCGCTGGGCCGGCTTCCACGCGGTGCCGTCGAAGGAGTCGAGCGAGACGATCCGCAGATACAGGTCCTGGGTGTCCTCGGTGCTGTTGCGCACGGACATGACCTGACGGTCCTCGTTCACGTTCAGACTGTCGCGCAGCGACACCAGCGGGTTCACGGCGGAGATCGTGCCGCCTCCGCCGCCCGAACCCGTACCGCTCCCCGCGGCGTTCAGCAGCCCGCCGTCGAGCGAGGGCAGCGCCAGCGGAACCACCAGAGCCACGCCCAGCGCGACCGCGCCGATCCGCCGTCCCGTGCGTACGGGGGCGATCGCGCCGCCGGTCGGCAGCTCGCCCGGGGCACGTGGCGCGCCGCCGAAGACCCGGCCCCACTGGGAGAGCCGGTCCCGGCCCTCGGCCAGCAGCAGCATCAGATAGCCCGCCGCGGCCAGCAGGAACCACAGCCAGGTACCGCCGCCGTCGGCCAGCCCGGCGGCGACCGAGTACAGCGCGAGCAACGGCAGACCGGCCGGAGCCGCGCTGCGGAACGTCACGGCGAGGGTGTCCACCGCGAGCCCGATCAGCAGCGCACCGCCGACCAGCATCAGCCGTATGCCGTCGGACAGCGGCGCCGGGATCGCGTACCTCCCGACGTCGTCCGCGCCGCTCTGCAGCAGCGTGCCGAACTGCCGGAAGGCGTCGGGGCCGGGGATCAGGCCGAAGAACGCCTGCTCCCGGGCGAAGACCAGGGTCAGCAGAACGAGCGTGACGAGGACCTGCGCCGCCACCGTGAGCGGCCAGGCCAGCGGTACCCGCCGGGCACCCGCGCCGACGATCGTCTGCATGCCCAGCAGGAAGGCCACCTGCAGCAGCCAGCTCACGTCCTCGACCAGCGGCAGCAGGGCGCACGCCGTCAGCATGGTGGCCACCCAGGCGCTCAGTGCCAGTCGTGCGCGCCCGCTCATGACCGTCCCTCCCCGCCGCTGAGGGAACCGAGACCGGAACGCTCCCGGTCCGCCTGGCGCCACAGGTCGTCCATCGCGGCCCCGCGCGGGACGCGCACCGCCGTCCAGCCCGCCTCGCGCAGCATCCGCAGCGACTCCTCGCCCGGGTCCTCGGGACCCGGCACATCGTTGGGTTCCCGCACCCAGGTCTCACTGTCCAGCACGAACGCGACCGCCCCGCCGCTGCGCTGCCGCATCTTGGCGGCCACCGCGGCCTGCTCCTCGTCGAGGTCGCCGAAGAACGCCATCAGCAGTCCCTCACCGCCGCCGCGCAGCACGTCGTACGCCCGGGAGATGTCCATGCCGTCCGAGTGGTCGATCACCGCGAGCGTGTCCATCATCAGCCCGGCCGCGTCCGCCGACTCCTGGCTGGCGCCCGCGAAACCCTCGCCGCCCTCGCCGGGCACGGAGTTGCCCGTGTCCGTCAAAAGTCGTACGGAGAAGCCCCGCTCGAGCATGTGGACCAGGACGGACGCGGCACCCGAAACCGCCCACTCGAAGGCCGAGTCCGGGCCGGCGCCCAGGTAGGCGATGCCCCGGGTGTCGAGGAGCACCGTGCAGCGGGCGCGCTGCGGCTGTTCCTCGCGGCGCACCATCAGCTCGCCGTAGCGGGCGGTGGAGCGCCAGTGCACACGGCGCAGATCGTCGCCGTAGCGGTACCCGCGCGGGATCACGTCGTCCTCGCCGGCCAGCGCCAGCGAGCGCTGCCGCCCCTCGCCGTACCCCTTGGCCTCGCCGGTCAGCCGCGCCGGCGGCAGGGTCTCCACGCGCGGGATCACCGTCAGGGTGTCGTGGGTCGAGAAGGAGCGGGTCAGCTCGCACATGCCGAACGGGTCGGTCAGCCGCAGTTGGAGCGGGCCCAGCGGATAGCGGCCCCGCAGATCGGAGCGGACGCGGTAGGACACCTCGCGGCGGCCGCCCGCCTCCACCCGGTCCAGGACGAAACGGGGGCGCGGACCGAGCACGTACGGCACCCGGTCCTGGAGCATCAGCAGACCCGTGGGCAGCCGCGAGACGTTGTCCATCCGGAGATGGACCCGGGCCTCGGAGGCGGCGGGCACGCGCGCGGGGGAAAGCCGGCGGCTGCCGGCCACCCGGTAGCGCGTCCGGTACAGCACGGTCGCGCAGACCAGCGGAAGTACGGCGAGCAGGACGCCCACCCGGAGCAGATCGCTCTGCCCCAGGACATACGCGCAGATGGCGGCGGCGACCCCGGCGGCCAGGAAGGAGCGCCCGCGGGTGGTGAGACCGGCCAGCGCCGTGCGTACCCCGCCCTTGTCGCCCTCGTCGTCCTCCGGGTGCCCCGGCGCGCCTGCGCTCATCCAAGCCTCCGCGGCGGCTGCTGCCCGAAGTCGGGCCCGGAGCGGCCCATGCCGAAGCCGCTCTGCTGCTGGGGCGCCGCGGGCACGGCGGTGCGCTGGAGGATCTCCTGGACGACCTGCTCGGAGGTACGGCGGTTCAGCTGGGCCTGGGCGGTGGGCAGCAGGCGGTGGGACAGCACGGCCACAGCGAGGGCCTGGACGTCGTCAGGCAGCGCGTACTCCCGGCCGCTCAGGGCGGCGGACGCCTTCGAGGCGCGCAGCAGATGAAGCGTTGCGCGCGGTGAGGCGCCGAGTCTGAGGTCGGGGTGGGTGCGCGTGGCGGCGACCAGGTCCACCGCGTAGCGCCGGACCGATTCCGCGACGTGGACGTTGCGGACGGCCTCCACGAGCTTCACGATGTCGTGCGCGTGGGCCACCGGCTGGAGATCGTCCAGCGGTGAGACGCCGCCGTGCACGTCCAGCATCTGGAGTTCGGCCTCCGCGCTCGGGTAGCCCATGGAGACACGGGCCATGAAGCGGTCGCGCTGTGCCTCCGGGAGCGGGTAGGTGCCTTCCATCTCGACCGGGTTCTGGGTGGCCACCACCATGAAGGGGCTCGGCAGTTCGTAGGTCTGCCCGTCGATGGTGACCTGGCGCTCCTCCATGGACTCCAGGAGCGCGGACTGGGTCTTCGGCGAGGCACGGTTGATCTCGTCGCCGATCACGATCTGCGCGAAGATCGCCCCGGGTTTGAACTCGAAGTCGCGGCGCTGCTGGTCCCAGATGGACACCCCGGTGATGTCCGAGGGCAACAGGTCCGGCGTGAACTGAATGCGCCGCACGGAACAGTCGATGGACTTGGCCAGCGTCTTCGCCAGCATGGTCTTGCCGACGCCGGGGACATCCTCGATCAGAAGATGCCCCTCGGCGAGCAGCACGGTCAGCGAAAGCCGTACGACCTCAGGCTTGCCCTCGATCACTCCCTCCACCGAACTGCGGACTCGCTCCACAGTGGCGGTCAGATCAGTGAGGCTCGCTCGATCGTCATAGGTCGTCACACGGCCCTCCTAGGCCCGTTCTTTCTCCAGGCCGACGCTCTGCGATGCGGACCGGCCCACCCCGAAACACGGACACCACGCGGGAAGAGTTCCGCGTGACGTCACCCCCGCATTCTTGTTGCCGTTACCGGTTCGTGTCACTCGCCTGTGGATAACTGGCAGGGTTATGTCTTATTTTCTGGCCTTTTCGGCCCTGAAGTGCGGGGTAAATTTCGTAGAGACATACGTAAGGATGCGCGGTCCGGTTCGGTTACGCGGGATCGATCTCACGCAGCAGGCCCGACTTCACGTCGAAGACGAAGCCGCGGACGTCGTCGGTGTGCAGCAGGAACGGGCTGGTGCGCACGCGCTGCATGGACTGGCGGACGTCCTGGTCGACGTCCCGGAAGGCCTCCACGGCCCAGGCGGGGCGCTGGCCGACCTCGATCTCCAGCTCCTGCCGGAAGTCCTCCGTGAGGGACTCGAGGCCGCAGCCGGTGTGGTGGATGAGGATGACGCTGCGCGTGCCGAGTGCGCGCTGGCTGATGGTGAGGGAGCGGATCACGTCGTCGGTGACGGCACCTCCCGCGTTGCGGATGGTGTGACAGTCGCCGAGCTCCAGGCCGAGGGCGGCGTGCAGGTCGAGGCGGGCGTCCATGCAGGCGACGACCGCCACCTGGAGTACGGGGCGGGCGTCCATCCCCGGGTCGGTGAAGGCGGCCGCGTACTGCTCGTTGGCCTCGACGAGACGGTCGGTGACCGTGCCCTCGGTGGATATGGCGCCTTCGGGTCCGGTGGGAACTGATGCAGAAGTCGTCATAACCATGACGGTACTGGTCACGCCCCTTCCGGGCCCGCTGTGAGAGGGGACAAAGAACATCAATGAGTGTTGTTGTGAGGTAACCCACAAGGGTGGTGCGAGTATGCCTGTACGGGCGATTGCGGATGATTTGCGGCTTGTCGGGGACGGGGGTCGCGACGCGCAGGCCGGTTGATTGACCGCGCGACACCGTGGACTAAAGTGACGCGAAGCGGGAGGCGAGACTCCCTGCTGGATCGATTGATCCCCCGCGTGCGCGGCGCGTACGTACGGCTCGGCCTCCTCCCGCTCCCGGTCGGCTGACGCTTCCGGCGCCGGCGGACCTCCCCTTCTCGGAGCGGGCGGGAACCCGGCGGTGCGCAGGGCGCTGTGCCGGACCTGAGAGGGCCCCTTGAGCAACAGTCGACACGTCCCGGTGATGCTCCAGCGGTGCCTGGACCTGTTGGCCCCCGCCCTGGAGCGGCCCGGAGCGGTCGTCGTCGACTGCACCCTCGGCCTCGGCGGCCACAGCGAGGCGCTGCTCGCCCGTTTCCCCGAGGCCCGGCTGGTCGGCCTCGACCGTGACAAGGAGGCGCTGCGTCTCTCCGGGGAGCGCCTTGCCCCCTTCGGCGAGCGGGCCACCCTGGTGCACGCGGTCTACGACGAACTGCCCGACGTACTCGACCGCCTGGGCCTGCCGAAGGCCGACGGTGTCCTCTTCGACCTCGGTGTCTCCTCCATGCAACTCGACGAGGCCGGCCGGGGGTTCGCCTACGCCCAGGACGCACCCCTCGACATGCGCATGGACCAGACGACCGGAATCAGCGCCGCCGAGGTCCTCAACACCTATCCGGCCGGTGAACTCGTCCGGATCCTCAGGGCGTACGGCGAGGAGAAGCAGGCCAAGCGGATCGTCTCCGCGGTCGTGCGCGAACGCGACAAGGAGCCCTTCAGTAACAGCGCCCGGCTCGTCGAACTGATCCGCGACTCGCTGCCGCAGGCCGCCAAACGCACCGGCGGCAACCCCGCCAAGCGCACCTTCCAGGCGCTGCGCATCGAGGTCAACGGTGAACTGGCCGTCCTGGAACGGGCGATCCCGGCCGCGGTGAAGGCGCTCGCCGTCGGCGGCCGGATCGCCGTCCTGGCGTACCACTCGCTCGAAGACCGGCTGGTCAAGCAGGTGTTCGCGGCCGGTGCCGCCAACACCGCGCCCCCCGGACTGCCGGTCGTGCCCGAGCGTTACCAGCCCCGGCTCAAGCTGCTCACCCGTGGTGCCGAACTTCCCACCGAGGAAGAGGTCGCCGAGAACCGGCGAGCCGCCCCGGCGCGACTGCGCGGGGCTCAGCGCATCAGGGAGGATGCCGAGTGAGGCGTACGGAGGGGACTGCGGGTGAGTAGGAAACCCGGACTTGCCGGGCGGACGAGCGGGAAGGCGCGTGGAGACGACCGACTCGTGGGGAGGGCGAGTGAGTAGGAATCCCGAACTGAAGGGCAGGGCCGCCCGTCTCGCCCGGCTCTTTCCCACGGGGCCGGGGCAGGCCGCCCGTACCCCGTTCGTCCTGCTTGTCGTCTTTCTGCTGGGCGGCGGTCTGATCGGGCTCCTCGTGCTGAACTCGGCCCTCAGCGAAGGAGGGTTCCGCCTCGACGACCTTCAGAAGGACACCAAGAGCCTCACCGACGAGGAACAGGCGCTCCAGCGGGACGTGGACGCCTATGCCGCGCCCGACGCCCTCCAGCGCCGGGCCAGGGAACTCGGCATGGTCCCGGGCGGCGACCCGGCCTTCCTCAACCCCGACGGCACCGTCAAGGGCGTCCCGGGCGCCGCTGAGCAGGCGGCGCTGCGGATTCCGGCGGTGGTCCCGCCCGAGATGAACGTCCCCGAGCCTGCGCCCACACCGACCGCCACCCTTACGCCGACCGCCACCCCCACGCCCACGCCCACCCCTGAGCCGACGCCCACGCCGACCCCGTCCGCGACGGCGTCTCCCGAGCAGACCCCCGCAGCCCCCCCCACCCCCACCTCCACCTCCACCCCCACCCTCCCCTCCACGACCCCCGGCAGGTGACGGAAGTGTCCGACAGGGAACCGCCGCGCCGTCGCGTGCCCGCCCCGGCCAGGTCCGCCCGTCCCGGGGCCGCCCGGCGTCCGGGCCCCGGCGCCCGCCCCGCCCGCCGCCCGGCAGCGGACCGGCCCACCGGGCCCAAGGTCATCCGGCTCGGCAGCCCCCGGCCCCGGCTGCGCATGGTCAGTCTCGCGCTGGCCCTGGTGCTGATCGCCTTCGTCGTAAGGCTGTTCCAGGTGCAGGCCGTCGACGCCAGCGAGTACGCCGCCAAGGCCGAGCAGAACCGGTACGTCGGCCGCACCCTGGCCGCCGAGCGTGGCGAGATCACCGACCGCAACGGCGTCGAACTGGCGACCAGCGTGGACGCGTACGACATCACCGCCGACCCGACGATGTTCACGCCGAAGAGCACGAAACTGGGAGACGCCCCCGAGCAGGCCGCCGCTCTGCTCGCGCCGATCCTCGGGCAGGACGCCGACACCATCGCGAACAGGCTCAGGACGCCGGACACGCGCTACACGCTGCTCGCGCACCGCCAGACCCCCCAGGTGTGGACGCAGATCAAGGACCTGAAGTCCACCCTGGCCGCCAAGTCCGGAACCGACCCGGACACCGTCAACGTCCTCGCCGGTGTGCTGGCCGTGCCCGCGAGCAAGCGCGTCTATCCGAACGGTGGACTCGCCGCCGGACTGCTCGGCTGGGTCAGCGCCGACGGCAAGGGCGGCGGTGGCCTCGAACAGCAGCTGAACGGCGAACTCGCCGGGCAGGACGGCGAGATCCGGTACGCACAGTCAGGGGGACGGCAGGTGCCCACCGCCGACTCCACCGAGACGCCCGCGGTGCCCGGTTCCGACATCGAACTGACCATCGACCGTGACATCCAGTGGGCCGCGCAGAACGCCATCACCGAGCAGGTGAAGGAGTCGAAGGCGGACCGCGGGTACGTGATAGTGCAGGACACCCGGACCGGACAGATCCTGGCCATGGCCAACTCGCCCGGCTTCGACCCGAACGACCTCACCAAGGCGAACCCGAACGCGCTCGGCAACGCGGCCCTCCAGGACGCCTACGAGCCCGGTTCCACCGCCAAGGTCATGTCGATGGCCGCCGTACTCGAGGAGAACGTGGCCACGCCCGCGACACATGTCGTCGTGCCCAACCGGCTGCACCGGGGCGACCGGCTCTTCAAGGACGACATCGACCACCCGACCTGGTACCTCACGCTCAACGGCGTACTCGCCAAGTCCAGCAACATCGGCACCATCCTGGCCACCGGCCAGCTCGGCAAGACGCAGGCGCAGGCCAACCAGGTCCTCTACTCCTACCTGCGCAAGTTCGGACTCGGCAGCTACACCGGGCTCGACTTCCCCGGCGAGACCAAGGGCATCCTCGCGCCGCCGGACCAGTGGTCGACCTCCCAGCAGTACACGATTCCCTTCGGCCAGGGGTTCTCCCTCAACGCACTGCAGGCGGCCTCCGTGTACTCGACGATCGCCAACGGCGGCGTCCGCGTGGAGCCGACCCTGATCCGGGGCTCCAAGGGCGCCGACGGCCGGTTCACCCCCGCCGCCGATCCCAAGAAGACCCGGGTCGTCAGTGCGGAGACGGCGAAGACCCTCGCCAGGATGCTGGAGTCCGTCGTGGACGACGAGGAGGGCACCGGCACCAAGGCGCGCATCCCCGGCTACCGCGTGGCGGGCAAGACGGGTACGGCCAACCGCGTGGATCCGGCCACCGGCCGCTACCGCGGCTACACCTCGTCGTTCGCCGGCTTCGCACCCGCCGACAGCCCACGCGTCACCGTCTACTGCGCCATCCAGAACGCCACCAAGGGCAGCTACTTCGGAGGTCAGATCTGTGGCCCCATCTACAAGGAGGTCATGGAGTTCGCCCTGAAAACCCTTCAGGTACCGCCCACCGGGGCCAAGGCCGCGAATCTCCCCGTGGCCTTCACACCCTGATCAGCACGGAAACCAGCCAGGAAACAGCCCGTGAACACGATCTCTGACGACCCGGGGAACAGCGCCCCGTCGCACACCCGGCCCGCGCCCTCACTTCGCTCCCGTGGGGGTGCGCCCGGTACGCTCACCGCCGTGCCACACGCTGATCAGTACCAAACCACCCAGAAGGGCGTTCCTGTGACATATCCGGGACCGCCCAGGCCGGTTCACGTCTCCGCCACACCCCTCGCGGAACTGGCCGGACAGCTGGGTGCCCCACAGCCCCCGACCGCGCAGGACGGGATCGTCGCGGTCACGGGCATCACCCACGACTCGCGCGCCGTCCGCCCCGGCGACCTCTACGCCGCCCTCCCGGGGGCCCGGCTGCACGGCGCCGACTTCGTGACGCAGGCGGCCGGCCTGGGCGCCGCCGCCGTACTGACCGACCCGACGGGCGCCGAACGCGCCGCCGCCACCGGGCTCCCGGTGCTGGTGGCCGACGACCCGCGCGCGCGGATGGGCGAACTGGCGGCCACGATCTACGGCCGTCCGGGGCGCGACCTGCTCCAGATCGGCATCACCGGCACCTCCGGCAAGACCACCACCGCCTACCTCGTCGAGGGCGGCCTCAGGACGGACCGGGCCACCGGACTGATCGGCACGGTCGAGACGCGCATCGGCGACGAGCGCATCAAGTCCGAGCGCACCACGCCCGAGGCCACCGACCTCCAGGCCCTGTTCGCGGTGATGCGCGAGCGCGGGGTCGAGGCGGTCGCCATGGAGGTCTCCAGCCATGCGCTGGTCCTCGGCCGGGTCGACGGCTGCGTCTTCGACATCGCCGTGTTCAACAACCTCAGCCCGGAACACATGGAGTTCCACTCCGGCATGGAGGACTACTTCCGGGCCAAGGCGCGGCTGTTCACTCCCGAACGCAGCAAACTCGGGATCGTCAACCACGACGACGCCTACGGGCGACGGCTCGTCGACGAGGCCGCCGTGCCGGTCGTCACGTTCTCCGCCGAGGGCCACCCGGACGCCGACTGGCGCGCCGAGGACGCACAGGTCGGCCCGATGGACTCGACGTTCACCGTGGTCGGCCCCAAGGGACAGCGGATCAGCGCCAGGTCGCCGCTCGCGGGCACCTTCAACATCGCCAACACCCTCGCCGCGATCGTCGCCCTCGCCGAGGCCGGGCTCGACCCGCAGGCCGCCGCCGACGGCATCGCCGCCGTGCCGGGAGTGCCGGGACGCCTTGAGCGGGTGGACGCGGGCCAGCCGTATCTCGCGGTCGTCGACTACGCGCACAAGACGGACGCCGTCGAATCAGTGCTGCGCGCGCTGCGCAAGGTCACCGAGGGCAGGCTGCACGTGGTGCTCGGCTGCGGTGGCGACCGGGACACGACCAAGCGCGTCCCCATGGGTGCCGCCGTGGCCCGGCTCGCCGACACCGCCGTACTGACCTCCGACAACCCCCGCTCCGAGGACCCCCTCGCGATCCTGGCGACCATGCTCGAAGGCGCGGCCTCCGTGCCGGCGCACGAGCGAGGCGAGGTCCAGGTGTTCGAGGACCGGGGCGCGGCCATCGCCGCCGCCGTGGCCCGCGCGCGGCCCGGGGACACCGTGCTGGTCGCGGGCAAGGGCCACGAGCAGGGCCAGGACATCGCCGGAGTGGTCCGTCCCTTCGACGACCGCCAGGTGCTTCGCGAAGCTATCCAGAAGACCCAGGGATGAACTTGTGATCGCCCTCTCCCTCGCCGAGATCGCAGCAGTCGTCGGCGGGCAGACGTACGACATACCGGATCCGTCGGTCCAGGTCACCGGACAGGTCGTCAGGGACTCCCGCGAGGTGGAGCCCGGCAGCCTCTTCGTCGCCTTCGCCGGCGAGCACGTCGACGGCCACGACTTCGCGGCCGCGGTCGTCGAGGCGGGCGCGGTCGCCGTACTGGCGTCCCGGCCGGTCGGCGTGCCCGCGGTCGTCGTGGACGACGTACAGCGGGCGCTGGGCGCCCTCGCACGGCATGTGGTCCAGAAGCTCGGCGCGACCCTCGTGGCCCTCACCGGCTCCGCCGGCAAGACCAGCACCAAGGACCTGATCGCCCAGGTGCTCCGGCACAAGGGGCCGACGGTCTTCACGCCGGGCTCGTTCAACAACGAGATCGGGCTGCCGCTGACCGCGCTGAGCGCCACCGAGGAGACCAGGTTCCTGGTTCTGGAGATGGGCGCCCGCGGAGTCGGCCACATCCGCTATCTGACGGATCTGACGCCCCCGCGGATCGGCCTCGTCATCAACGTCGGCACCGCCCACATCGGCGAGTTCGGCGGACGTGAACAGATCGCACAAGCGAAGGGCGAACTCGTCGAGGCGCTGCCCTCCGAGGCCGACGGCGGCGCCGCGATCCTCAACGCCGACGATCCCCTCGTACGAGCCATGGCGGCTCGGACGAAGGCGAAGGTGATCTTCTTCGGAGAGTCCGGCGAAGCGGACGTACGCGCCGAGAACGTGCGACTCACGGACAGGGGGCAGCCCGCCTTCAGGCTTCACACACCCTCCGGTGCAAGCGACGTGACCATGCGCCTGTACGGTGAGCATCACGTGTCGAACGCGCTCGCCGCCGCCGCCGTCGCCCATGAGCTGGGCATGTCCGCAGACGAGATCGCCACCGCGCTCTCCGAGGCGGGCTCCCTCTCCCGCTGGCGGATGGAGGTCACCGAGCGCCCGGACGGCGTGACGATCGTCAACGACGCCTACAACGCGAACCCCGAGTCCATGCGAGCGGCTTTGCGCGCGCTCGCTGCCATGGGCACAGCCTCACGGGCGAAGGGGGGTCGTACGTGGGCGGTGCTCGGCAAGATGGCCGAGCTCGGGGACGAGGCGCTCGCCGAGCACGACGCGGTCGGACGGCTGGCCGTCCGGCTCAATGTCGGGAAGCTCGTCGCGGTCGGGGGCAGGGAAGCGTCCTGGCTCCAACTGGGCGCATATAACGAGGGTTCGTGGGGTGAGGAGTCGGTGCACGTGTCCGACGCACAGGCGGCTGTCGACCTGTTGCGCAGCGAGCTGCGCCCAGGGGATGTCGTGCTCGTGAAGGCGTCCCGGTCGGTCGGGCTCGAACGGGTGGCGCAGGCGCTGCTCGTCGGCGGCGTCGAGGGTGAGGTTGCCGCCCGATGATGAACCAGATCCTGTTCGCGGGAGTCATCGGTCTCTTTCTGACGCTGATCGGCACCCCGCTGCTGATCAAGCTGCTGGCACGGAAGGGCTACGGCCAGTACATCCGTGACGACGGCCCGCGCGAGCACCACGCCAAGCGCGGTACGCCGACCATGGGCGGCATCGCCTTCATCATGGCGACGATCGCCGCGTACTTCCTGTCCAAGGTGATCACCGGCAAGCCGCCGACCTTCTCGGGGCTGCTGGTGCTCGGCCTGATGGGCGGCATGGGCCTGGTCGGCTTCCTGGACGACTACATCAAGATCGTCAAGCGGCGTTCGCTCGGTCTGCGGGCCAAGGCGAAGATGGCCGGCCAGCTGACCGTCGGTATCGCCTTCGCGGTGCTCTCGCTCCAGTTCGCGGACAACCGCGGGAACACGCCGGCCTCCACGAAGCTCTCCTTCGTCCAGGACTTCGGCTGGACGATCGGCCCGGTGCTGTTCGTCGTCTGGGCACTCTTCATGATCCTGGCGATGTCGAACGGCGTGAACCTGACGGACGGCCTGGACGGCCTCGCCACCGGCGCCTCCGTCCTAGTCTTCGGCGCGTACACGTTCATCGGCGTCTGGCAGTTCCAGGAGTCCTGCGCCAACGCGCAGAGCCTGACCAATCCGTCCGCCTGTTACGAGGTGCGAGATCCACTGGACCTCGCCGTCGTCTCCTCGGCGCTGATGGGTGCCTGCCTCGGCTTCCTGTGGTGGAACACGTCACCCGCCAAGATCTTCATGGGCGACACCGGTTCACTGGCCCTGGGCGGCGCGCTCGCCGGCCTCGCGATCTGCTCCCGTACGGAGCTGCTGCTGGCGCTCCTCGGTGGCCTGTTCGTCCTGATCACCATGTCGGTGGTCATCCAGGTCGGCTCGTTCCGGATGACCGGCAAGCGCGTGTTCCGGATGGCGCCACTCCAGCACCACTTCGAACTCAAGGGGTGGTCCGAGGTCCTTGTCGTGGTCCGCTTCTGGATCATCCAGGGCATCTGCGTCATCGTCGGACTGGGCATCTTCTACGCGGGATGGGCGGCCGACAAGTGACGTCCGGTCAGGGCAGCGGCTGGAAGGGCCTGCGGGTGACCGTCGCCGGCCTCGGCGTCAGCGGCATCAGCGCCGCCCGCGCCCTGACCGCCCTCGGCGCCTCCGTCACCGTCGTGGACGGCGGGGACTCCGAGGCCCACAGGGAACGCGCGGCGGCCCTGGAGGGCGTCGAGGTACGTCTCGGGGACGCGTCGACCCTGCCCGAGGGCACCCAGCTCGTCGTCACCTCGCCCGGCTGGAAGCCGAGTTCACCGCTCTTCGCGGCGGCGGCCGAGGCCGGCGTGGACGTGGTCGGCGACGTCGAGATCGCCTGGCGGCTGCGCGGCCCGGATGCCGCACCCTGGCTGGCGATCACCGGCACCAACGGCAAGACGACCACCACCCAGATGCTCGCCTCGATCCTGCGCGCGGCCGGCCTGCGGACGGCCGCCGTCGGCAACATCGGCACGCCGATCATCGACGTGGTCCTCGGCGAGGAGCCGTACGGCGGTCTCGACGTCCTGGCCGTCGAACTCTCCAGCTACCAGCTCCACTGGGCGCCCTCCCTGCGCGCCCACTCCGCCGCCGTCCTCAACCTGGCCCCCGACCACCTCGACTGGCACGGCTCCATGGAGGCGTACGCCGCCGACAAGGGCCGTATCTACGAGGGCAATCGGGTCGCCTGTGTCTACAACGTGGCAGACAAGGCCACGGAGGACCTGGTGCGCGGGGCGGACGTCGAGGAGGGCTGCCGGGCCGTCGGGTTCACGCTGGGTGCGCCCGGACCGTCCCAACTCGGCGTCGTGGAGGGCATCCTGGTCGACCGCGCCTTCGTCGAGAACCGGCAGCAGAACGCCCAGGAACTGGCCGAGGTCGCGGACGTCAGCCCGCCCGCCCCGCACAACATCGCCAACGCCCTTGCCGCGGCTGCCCTCGCGCGCGCCTTCGGAGTGCCCGCGAAGGCCGTCCGGGACGGCCTTCGGGCCTTCACCCCGGACGCGCACCGCATCGCGCACGTGGCCGACGTGGACGGGGTCGCCTACATCGACGACTCCAAGGCGACCAACACCCACGCGGCCGAGGCCTCCTTGGCGGCGTACGAGTCGATCGTGTGGATCGCCGGCGGGCTCGCCAAGGGCGCGACCTTCGACGAGCTGGTCGCCAAGTCGGCAAAGCGACTTCGCGGGGTGGTACTGATCGGCGCCGACCGAGCGCTGATCGGCGAAGCCCTCGCGCGACACGCGCCGGAAGTCCCCGTCGTCGACCTCGACCGGACCGACACTGGGGCGATGCGCGCGGCTGTTCAGGAGGCCCGACGGCTGGCCGCGGCGGGCGACACGGTGCTGCTGGCCCCGGCCTGTGCCTCCATGGACATGTTCGCCAACTACAACAAGCGCGGTGACGCGTTCGCGCAGGCCGTTCGCGAACTCGGCGCGGGTACCTGACGTTCGGTCCCGGCCACGGCGGGTGCCCCGGGACCCTTGGAGGGACGCGTGAGACGGATGTGGCCCAGGAATTGTCGGCAGTTCGTTTGCTGCAGGCCGGTGGCAGCCGGCCGCGCAGTTCCCCGCGCCCCTTTGGGGCACGGCCGTGCGGGAGGCGCTGATGCCCAGTAGTCGTACCGGCCGAGCGCCCGTGCGGCGGGCCGTGCGGGTCCGCCGGCCCGCCGCTCCCCGCCCGCCCCGCGACAACCCCGTACGCCGCCTCCACAGGCGCGTACAGCGGGCCTGGGACCGGCCGCTGACCGCGTACTACGTGATCCTCGGCGGTTCCCTGCTGATCACCGTGCTCGGGCTGGTGATGGTCTACTCGGCCTCCCAGATCAAGGCGCTCCAGCTGTCCCTGCCCGGGTCCTACTTCTTCCGCAAGCAGTTCCTCGCGGCCTCCATCGGCGGCGTGCTGCTGTTCGCCGCCTCGCGCATGCCGGTGAAACTGCACCGCGCACTCGCCTACCCGATCCTCGCGGGCTCCGTCTTCCTGATGGTCCTCGTGCAGGTGCCCGGGATAGGAGTGGCGATCAACGGCAACCAGAACTGGATCTCGCTGGGCGGCTCCTTCCAGCTCCAGCCGAGCGAGTTCGGCAAGCTCGCCCTGGTGCTGTGGGGCGCCGACCTGATTGCCCGCAAGGAGGACAAGCGGCTGCTCGCGCAGTGGAAGCACATGCTGGTGCCGCTCGTCCCGGTGGCGTTCATGCTGCTCGGTCTGATCATGCTCGGCGGCGACATGGGGACGGCGATCATCCTCACCGCCATCCTGTTCGGGCTGCTGTGGCTGGCCGGGGCGCCCACGCGACTGTTCGTGGGGGTGCTGTCCGTCGCCGTGTTCATCGGCCTCGTCCTCATCAAGACCAGCCCCAACCGCATGGCCCGCTTCCAGTGCATCGGCGCCACCGAGCCGGGCACCGGGGCCACCTCCTGCTGGCAGGCCGTGCACGGCATCTACGCGCTCGCCTCCGGTGGCCTGTTCGGTTCGGGCCTCGGCGCGAGTGTGGAAAAATGGGGGCAACTCCCCGAAGCGCACACCGACTTCATCTTCGCCGTCACCGGTGAGGAACTGGGCCTGGCGGGGACGCTGTCGGTCCTCGCCCTCTTCGCGGCCCTAGGCTATGCGGGTATCCGCGTGGCCGGACGCACGGAGGACCCCTTCGTGAGGTACGCCGCGGGAGGTGTGACCACCTGGATCACCGCTCAGGCAGTGATCAACATCGGTGCGGTGCTCGGCCTGCTGCCGATCGCCGGTGTCCCGCTCCCGCTGTTCTCCTACGGGGGTTCCGCCCTGCTGCCGACCATGTTCGCCATCGGACTGCTGATCGCCTTCGCACGCGACGAACCGGGTGCGCGGGCGGCGCTTTCGTTGCGGCAACCCCGCTTTGGTAGAAATCGGGGGGCTGGGGGTCCGGTGTCCGACCGGAGCCCCCGGAGATGGAACACGATGAGACGGCGTGCCTCGGCGGTGCGTACGTCCGGAGAGCGGTGAATTTCGGTGCATGTCGTACTCGCCGGTGGGGGGACCGCCGGCCACATCGAGCCCGCGCTCGCCCTCGCGGACGCCCTGCGCAGGCAGGATCCGACCGTGGGAATCACGGCCCTGGGCACGGAACGCGGTCTGGAGACCCGGCTCGTTCCCGAGCGGGGCTATGACCTGGCGCTGATCCCCGCCGTCCCCCTGCCGCGCAAACCCACCCCCGAGCTGATCACCGTCCCCGGGCGGCTGCGCGGCACGATCAAGGCCGCCGAGCAGATCCTGGAGCGAACCAAGGCCGACGCGGTCGTCGGCTTCGGCGGCTACGTGGCCCTGCCCGGCTACCTCGCCGCCAAGCGACTGGGCGTGCCGATCGTCGTCCACGAGGCCAACGCCCGCCCCGGTCTCGCCAACAAGATCGGCTCGCGGTACGCCGCCCAGGTCGCCGTCTCCACCCCGGACAGCAAACTCCGGGACGCCCGGTACATCGGCATCCCGCTGCGCCGCTCCATCGCCACCCTCGACCGGGCCGCCGTACGCCCCGAGGCGCGGGCCGCGTTCGGGCTGGACCCGAGTCTGCCGACGCTGCTGGTCTCCGGCGGCTCGCAGGGTGCCCGGCACCTCAACGAGGTGGTCGAGCGGGTCGCGCCGTACCTCCAGCAGGCCGGCATCCAGGTGCTGCACGCGGTCGGCCCGAAGAACGAACTGCCGCAGGTCCACCAGATGCCGGGGATGCCCCCCTACATCCCGGTACCGTACGTGGACCGGATGGACCTCGCGTACGCCGCGGCCGACATGATGCTGTGCCGCGCGGGCGCGATGACCGTCGCCGAACTCTCCGCCGTCGGGCTCCCGGCCGCCTACGTCCCGCTGCCCATCGGCAACGGCGAACAGCGGCTGAACGCCCAGCCGGTGGTCAAGGCCGGCGGCGGACTCCTGGTCGACGACGCGGACCTGACGCCCGAGTGGGTGCAGCGACACGTCCTGCCCGTGCTCGCCGACCCGCACCGGCTGTACGAGATGTCCCGCGCCGCCAGCGAGTTCGGCCGCCGGGACGCCGACGACCTGCTCGTCGGCATGGTGTACGAGGCGATCGCTTCGCGGCGTCGCTAGGAAACGCATCGGCGAGTGAGCTGAAGGGGCGCGCCGGTGTGAGAGGTCGAGCGAGCGGAGGCCCGGAGGGCTGAGCACGGTCGGCTCTCGAGACCGGCTGTAGCGCCCCCGAGGTGGACCGAGCCAGGAAAAAAGGAGCAGGCGTGGCCGGAGCGACGACCGCCGAACGCGGCGAACGACAGCAGGACAGCTCCGGCCCGCCCCGCCGACCGGGCCTCCTCGGCCGGTTGGGGCCGCGCAGGCTTCGTACGATCGTCGTCCTGGCCCTCGCCCTGCTCGTCCTCGGCGCGGGCGCCCTCTGGGTGCTCTACGGGTCCCGGTGGACGCGTGTGGAGCGCGTGGCGGTGTCGGGGACCGGGGTTCTGACGCAGGCGCAGGTGCGCGAAGCCGCCGACGTGCCGGTCGGGGAACCGCTCGTTTCCGTCGACACCGACGCCATTGAGTCCCGACTGCTCCGAAAACTGCCCCGAATTGACTCGGTTGAGGCCACTCGATCCTGGCCGCACGGAATCGGGCTGAAAGTGGTCGAACGCACCCCGGTCCTGATTGTCGAAAGCACCGGTAAAGGGGGCAAGTATGTCGAAGTAGACGCGAAAGGCGTGCGATTCGCGACGGTTTCAACTGCCCCGGAAGGTGTACCCGCATTGGAATTGACGCTGTCCGGGACCGGCTCACAGGCCGCGAGTCTGCGCCGCTTCGGCAGCGACCGGTTGGTGCGCGAGGCGGTGCGGGTGGCGGGCGACCTGCCGGGTGCTGTCGCGCGCACTGTCAAGACGGTCAAGGTCCGCTCGTACGACTCCGTCTCGCTGGAGTTGGGCGACGGCCGGACCGTCACCTGGGGGAGCGGCGAGAAGGGTGGTGCGAAGGCCCGTGCGCTGACCGCTCTCATGAAAGCGGCTCCCGGGGCGCGGCACTTCGACGTAAGTGTTCCCACCGCCCCTGCGTCATCAGGGAGTTGACGCCCGTCCGTGCAGGCCAGCACCCTGGTTGGGCATCGCTACGGCTGATCACATAGGGTGAAAAGAAAAACGGGAGGTTCGGCGTGTTCGTTGAACGTGCGCCACTTGTCGACTTAGTGTCCTGTTCGGAAGAGTCCAAGGAACAGACACACTGGTAACCCTAAACTTCAACGTTAGGGTTCGGGTCGGCGTTCGGACCGTCCCACTTCGGCATGAGTTGTCCTTCGCGCCACCGCGAACGGCGACACGTAACTCGAGGCGAGAGGCCTTCGACGTGGCAGCACCGCAGAACTACCTCGCAGTCATCAAAGTCATCGGTGTCGGCGGCGGTGGTGTCAATGCCATCAACCGGATGATCGAGGTCGGTCTGAAGGGCGTCGAGTTCATCGCCATCAACACCGACGCGCAGGCGCTGTTGATGAGCGACGCCGACGTCAAGCTCGACGTCGGCCGCGAACTCACCCGCGGACTCGGCGCCGGCGCCAACCCGGCCGTCGGCCGCAAGGCGGCAGAGGACCACCGCGAGGAGATCGAGGAGGTCCTCAAGGGGGCCGACATGGTCTTCGTGACGGCAGGCGAGGGGGGCGGCACCGGCACCGGCGGCGCGCCCGTCGTGGCCAACATCGCCCGCAACCTCGGCGCCCTCACCATCGGCGTGGTCACCCGCCCCTTCACCTTCGAGGGACGGCGCCGCGCCAACCAGGCCGAGGACGGCATCGCGGAACTCCGCGAAGAGGTCGACACCCTCATCGTCATCCCCAACGACCGGCTGCTGTCCATCTCGGACCGCCAGGTCTCGGTTCTCGACGCCTTCAAGTCGGCGGACCAGGTCCTGCTCTCCGGCGTTCAGGGCATCACCGACCTGATCACCACGCCCGGCCTGATCAACCTCGACTTCGCCGACGTCAAGTCCGTGATGTCCGAGGCGGGTTCGGCACTCATGGGTATCGGCTCGGCCCGCGGCGACGACCGCGCGGTGGCGGCTGCCGAGATGGCGATCTCCTCGCCGCTCCTCGAAGCCTCCATCGACGGCGCCCGGGGCGTCCTGCTCTCCATCTCCGGCGGTTCCGACCTCGGCCTGTTCGAGATCAACGAGGCCGCCCAGCTGGTGAGTGAGGCCGCGCACCCCGAGGCCAACATCATCTTCGGCGCGGTCATCGACGACGCGCTCGGTGACGAGGTCCGGGTCACGGTCATCGCGGCCGGCTTCGACGGGGGCCAGCCCCCGGCCAAGCGGGACAACATCCTCGGCTCGGCCGGCGCCAAGCGCGACGACCCGACGCCGGTACGGTCCGCGGAGAGCCGTCCGTCCTTCGGCTCGCTCGGCAGCGTCACGCCGAAGGAGTCCCCGGCGCCCGCCCCGGAGCCGGTCAGTGAACTCCCGGTCTCCCCGCCCGTCCCGCCGTCCCGGTCCTACTCGGACAGCGCGGCCGAGGAGCTGGACGTGCCGGACTTCCTGAAGTGATAGGACAGCGCTCCGGAACGAGCGACGTGAGCGGCGCGCACTTCGCCTTCACCGACCGGTGGGGCGGGGTGAGCGCCGTTCCGTACGAGGAGCTCAACCTCGGCGGAGCGGTCGGGGACGACCCGGCCGCCGTCCGTACGAATCGTGAACTGGCCGCCAAGTCCCTGGGTATCGACGCTGACCGGGTGGTCTGGATGAACCAGGTGCACGGCAACCTCGTCGCCGAGGTCGACGGGCCGTGGACCGTCCCTCCGTTTCTGCCCGGCGCCCGCGAGCCTCGGCACACCCCGCCGGTCGACGGCCTGGTGACCGCCACCCGCGGTCTCGCGCTCGCCGTACTCACCGCCGACTGCGTCCCGGTCCTGCTGGCCGATCCGGTCGCCGGGGTGGTCGCCGCGGCCCACGCGGGGCGGCCCGGCATGGTCGCCGGGATCGTCCCCGCCGCAGTGGACGCCATGGAATCGCTCGGCGCCGACCCCTCACGGATCGTCGCCCGCACCGGCCCCGCGGTCTGCGGCCGGTGCTACGAAGTACCGGAGGAGATGCGCGCCGACGTCGCCGCCGTCGAACCCGCGGCGTACGCCGAGACCAGCTGGGGCACTCCGGCGGTCGACGTGGCCGCAGGAGTGCACGCGCAGTTGGAGCGGCTCGGCGTGCGCCACCGGGAGCAGTCGCCGGTGTGCACGCGGGAGTCCGCCGACCACTTCTCGTACCGCCGGGACCGCACGACCGGGCGGCTCGCAGGCTATGTCTGGCTGGACTGATAAGACATGACGGACCGTAAGGGCGAAATCGCCGCAAATCTCGCGGCAGTGGAGGAGCGTATCGCGACGGCCTGCTCGACGGCGGGCCGCAAGCGGGAGGAGGTGACGCTGATCGTCGTCACCAAGACCTACCCCGCGAGCGATGTGCGGATTCTGTGCGAGCTGGGTGTGCGTCACGTGGCCGAGAATCGCGACCAGGATGCGGCGCCCAAGGCCGAGGCGTGCGCGGATCTGCCGCTCACCTGGCACTTCGTGGGCCAGTTGCAGACCAACAAGGTACGTTCCGTGGTCGGTTACGCCGGAGTCGTCCAGTCCGTCGACCGTGACCGGCTGGTGTCCGGGCTGTCCAAGGAGGCCGTACGGGCCGGACGTGAGGTGGGCTGCCTGGTCCAGGTCGCGCTCGACGCGGAGGAGAGCGCGCGCGGGGAGCGTGGAGGTGTCGGGCCCGGCGGTATCGGGGAGTTGGCCGACCTGGTCGCCCGGGCCGAAGGGCTCCGGCTCGACGGGCTGATGGCCGTCGCGCCACTGACCGGATCCTACGCGGGACGTGAACTGGCGGCGTTCGAGCGGCTGATGGATTTGTCGACCGCTATGCGCCGCACGCATCCGGCTGCGAACATGGTGTCCGCAGGGATGAGTGCGGACCTCGAACAGGCCGTGGCGGCCGGGGCGACACATGTGCGCGTCGGCAGTGCGGTACTCGGAGTCCGTCCCAGGCTCGGGTAACGTCGCCAGGAAGTCGGACCACAGCAGAAAATATGGTCATTACCGCCGAAAGGCGGTCATAACGACCTCGTGGATCGTGGGCACTTGGCATTCGTCAGTCGATCCACCACAGAGCGGAGGACTCAGAGCATGGCCGGCGCGATGCGCAAGATGGCGGTCTACCTCGGCCTCGTGGAGGACGATGGGTACGACGGCCGGGGATTCGACCCCGATGACGACTTCGAGCCCGAACTCGACCCGGAACCCGAGCGCGACCTGCGGCGGCGTGAGCCCTCGCATCAGCAGCACGGTTCGCACCAGTCCCACCAGTCTCACCAGTCCCAAAGGGACGAATCGGTACGAGTGGTACAGCCGCCCGCACCACGTGATCCGATGCCGCATTCCGCTTCGCTGGGCGCTGAATCCGGGCGTCCGGCGCGGATCGCGCCCGTGTCGTCCATCACACAAGAACGTCAAAGCCTGGAGAAGAACGCACCGGTGATCATGCCCAAGGTCGTGTCGGAACGAGAGCCTTACCGGATCACCACACTCCACCCCCGGACCTACAACGAGGCCCGTACCATCGGGGAACACTTCCGTGAGGGCACGCCTGTGATCATGAATCTCACTGAGATGGATGACACGGATGCGAAGCGACTTGTCGACTTTGCGGCCGGTTTGGTGTTTGGTCTTCACGGCAGCATCGAGCGGGTGACGCAGAAGGTGTTCCTGTTGTCGCCTGCTAACGTCGATGTCACGGCGGAGGACAAGGCCCGCATCGCAGAGGGCGGGTTCTTCAACCAGAGCTGAGACGCACGACCGGAAACAGCAGTAACAAGGCATTACCAACAGCGGTACCCAGCAGCATGGAAACAGGGGAGAGGGAAGCACGGATCATGAGCGTGGTTCTGGATGTCGTCTACATCGCGCTGATGTGCTTTCTCATCGTGCTGATCTTCCGGTTGGTCATGGACTACGTCTTCCAGTTCGCCCGCTCATGGCAGCCAGGCAAGGCGATGGTGGTCGTTCTGGAGGCCACCTACACTGTCACTGATCCACCGCTCAAGCTTCTGCGGCGGTTCATCCCGCCGTTGCGTCTCGGGGGCGTGGCGCTCGACCTGTCCTTCTTCGTACTGATGATCATCGTCTACATCCTGATCTCCGTCGTGAGCCGGCTGTGAACGATACGGTCTTGCCGAATGCCGACGACTACGTTGAGGTGAAGAGATGCCATTGACCCCCGAGGATGTGCGGAACAAGCAGTTCACGACCGTCCGCCTCCGAGAAGGCTATGACGAGGACGAGGTCGATGCCTTCCTCGACGAGGTTGAAGCCGAACTGACCCGCCTGCTCCGCGAGAACGAGGACCTGCGCGCCAAGCTCGCCGCAGCCACGCGCGCCGCTGCCCAGAACCAGCAGCAGGGCATGCGCAAGCCTCCGGAACAGCAGGATCAGCAGCAGGGTATGCAGCAACAGGGCATGCCCCAGCAAGGCATGCCGCAGCAGGGGATGCGAGGCCCGGGCGGCCCGGTGCCCGCCGGCATATCGGGCCCGCCGCAGCAGATGGGTGGCCCCATGGGTGGCCCGCCCCAGCTGCCCAGCGGTGCGCCGCAGTTGCCCGCCGGCCCCGGTGGCCAGGGCGGCCCGCAGGGTCCCGGTTCGATGGGCCAGGGCCCCATGGGTCAGGGTCCGATGCAGGGGCAGATGGGCCAGGGCCCGATGGGTCAGGGTCCGATGCAGGGGCAGATGGGCCAGGGCGGTATGCCTGGCCAGATGCAGCAGATGCCCGGTCAGCAGATGCAGGGTCAGATGCAGCAGATGGGCGGCCCTATGGGCGGCCCCCCGCAGATGGGCGGCCCCGGTCAGGGTCCGGGTGGCGACAGTGCCGCGCGCGTTCTCTCGCTGGCCCAGCAGACCGCCGACCAGGCGATCGCCGAGGCTCGTTCCGAGGCCAACAAGATCGTCGGCGAGGCCCGCAGTCGCGCCGAGGGCCTGGAGCGCGACGCCCGCGCCAAGGCCGACGCCCTTGAGCGGGACGCTCAGGAGAAGCACCGCGTCGCGATGGGCTCCCTGGAGTCCGCTCGCGCCACGCTGGAGCGCAAGGTCGAGGATCTGCGCGGCTTCGAGCGCGAGTACCGCACCCGCCTGAAGTCCTACCTGGAGTCGCAGCTGCGTCAGCTGGAGACCCAGGCCGACGACTCCCTGGCTCCGCCGCGCACTCCGGCCACGGCCTCCCTGCCGCCGTCCCCGGCGCCCTCGATGGCTCCGGCCGGCGCCGGTGCCCCGTCGTACGGAGGCAACCAGGGTATGGGTGGTCCCGGCCCGGCTGCCCCGTCCTACGGCGGCCAGCAGCAGATGTCCCCGGCCATGACCCAGCCCATGGCTCCGGTCCGGCCGCAGGGCCCGTCCCCGATGGGTCAGGCTCCCTCGCCGATGCGCGGCTTCCTGATCGACGAGGACGACAACTGACGGCCTTTAGTACGCCTTAGGCGTCGTCGGCGTTCAGGGCGGGGCCCCGGATTTTCTTCCGGGGCCCCGCCCCTTTTGCGTGGCGGTGACACTGAGGGCCCGGTCCCGCCAAGCAGCTTGGCGGGACCGGGCCCTTGTACGTGTTGTGCCCGCCGTTACGCCTTGCGCAGACGGAACGTCAGCGAGAGGCCCTCGTCCGTGAAGGGGTCCCCGTAGGTGTCGTCCGCCTCACCCTGTCCGAAGTCCGTTGCCAGGACCTCGTCGGCGATCAGGCCGGAGTGCCCGGTCAGGGCCGCGCTGACTGCCGGGTCCGTGGACGTCCAGCGGAGCGCGATGCGGTCGGCCACGTCGAGGCCGCTGTTCTTGCGGGCCTCCTGGATCAGCCGGATGGCGTCACGGGCGAGGCCCGCCTGACGGAGCTCCTCCGTGATCTCCAGGTCGAGGGCGACCGTCGCACCCGAGTCCGACGCCACCGACCAGCCCTCGCGCGGGGTCTCCGTGATGATGACCTCGTCCGGCGCCAGCGCGACCGTCTCGCCGTCGACCTTCACCGACGCCGTGCCCGCGCGCAGGGCGAGGGACAGCTCGGCCGCGTCGGCGTTCGCGACGGCCTTCGCCACGTCCTGGACGCGCTTGCCGAACCGCTTGCCCAGGGCGCGGAAGTTGGCCTTGGCGGTGGTGTCGACCAACGAGCCGCCGACATCGGAGAGAGACGCGAGGGAGGAGACGTTGAGCTCCTCCGTGATCTGCGCGTGCAGTTCGCGGTCCAGGGTGTCGAAGCCGGCCGCCGCGACCAGCGCGCGCGACAGCGGCTGACGCGTCTTCACACCCGACTCCGCGCGCGTGGCACGGCCGAGCTCGACCAGCCGCCGTACGAGCACCATCTGCTTCGACAGTTCCGGGTCGATCGCGGACAGGTCCGCCTCGGGCCAGGAGGCCAGGTGGACGGATTCGGGGCTGCCAGGGGTCACCGGTACCACCAGGTCCTGCCAGACCCGCTCGGTGATGAACGGGGTCAGTGGGGCCATCAGCTTCGTGACTGTCTCGACGACCTCGTGCAGGGTGCGCAGCGCGGCCTTGTCGCCCTGCCAGAAGCGGCGCCGGGACCGGCGTACGTACCAGTTGGACAGGTCGTCGACGAAGGCCGACAGGAGCTTGCCGGCTCGCTGGGTGTCGTACGCCTCCAGAGCCTGCGTCACCTGGTCGGTGAGCGCGTGCAGTTCGGACAGGAGCCAGCGGTCCAGGACCGGGCGGTCGGCCGGGGCCGGGTCCGCCGCGGAGGGGGCCCAGTTAGACGTACGCGCGTACAGGGCCTGGAAGGCGACCGTGTTCCAGTACGTGAGGAGCGTCTTGCGGACGACCTCCTGGATGGTGCCGTGGCCGACGCGGCGGGCCGCCCAGGGGGAGCCGCCGGCCGCCATGAACCAGCGCACCGCGTCCGCGCCGTGCCGGTCCATCAGCGGGACCGGGTCCAGCGTGTTGCCGAGGTGCTTGGACATCTTGCGGCCGTCCTCGGCGAGGATGTGGCCCAGGCAGACCACGTTCTCGTACGACGACTTGTCGAAGACCAGGGTGCCGACCGCCATCAGCGTGTAGAACCAGCCGCGCGTCTGGTCGATGGCCTCGCTGATGAACTGTGCCGGGTAGCGGGACTCGAACAGTTCCTTGTTCTTGTACGGGTATCCCCACTGCGCGAACGGCATCGAACCCGAGTCGTACCAGGCGTCGATGACCTCGGGCACGCGCGTGGCCGTCTGTCCGCAGTCGCCCTGGGGGCAGGCGAAGGTGACCGCGTCGATGAACGGGCGGTGCGGGTCCAGGTCCGACTGGTCGGTGCCCGTGAGCTGGGTCAGTTCCGCGCGGGAGCCGACGACCGTGAGGTGGTCCTCCTCGCATCGCCAGATCGGGAGCGGGGTGCCCCAGTAGCGGTTGCGGGAGAGCGCCCAGTCGATGTTGTTGTTCAGCCAGTCGCCGTACCGGCCGTTCTTGACCGTGTCCGGGAACCAGTTGGTCTTCTCGTTCTCCTGGAGGAGGCGGTCCTTGACGGCCGTGGTGCGGATGTACCAGGACGGCTGCGCGTAGTAGAGGAGCGCGGTGTGGCAGCGCCAGCAGTGCGGGTAGCTGTGCTCGTACGGGATGTGCTTGAAGAGGAGGCCGCGCTCTTGAAGGTCCTCGGTGAGCTTTTCGTCCGCCTTCTTGAAGAAGACGCCGCCTACGAGGGGGACGTCCTCCTCGAAGCAGCCGTCCGGGCGGACGGGGTTCACGACCGGCAGGCCGTACGCGCGGCACACCTTGAGGTCGTCCTCACCGAAAGCGGGGGACTGGTGGACCAGACCCGTACCGTCCTCCGTCGTCACGTAGTCCGCGTTCACCACGTAGTGGGTGGGCACGTCCGTCGGGCTGGGCCCGTTGGTTCCCTCGCTGACGCTCGGGAACTCGACCAGCTCGAACGGGCGTTGATAGGACCAGCGCTCCATCTCGGCGCCGGTGAAGGTCTGGCCGGTGGGCTGCCACTCCTCGCCGAGCGCCTTGGCGAGCAGCGGCTCGGCGACGATGAGCTTCTCGCTGCCGGACGGGCCCTTCGTCGCCACGACGTAGGTGACGTCGGGGTGGGCGGCGACCGCCGTGTTGGAGACCAGCGTCCAGGGCGTCGTCGTCCAGACGACGAGTGCGGCCTCGCCGGCCAGCGGACCGGAGGTGAGCGGGAAACGGACGTACACGGACGGATCGACGACCGTTTCGTAGCCCTGGGCCAGCTCGTGGTCGGAGAGGCCCGTACCGCAGCGCGGGCACCAGGGGGCGACGCGGTGGTCCTGGGTCAGCAGGCCCTTGTTGAAGATCTCCTTCAGCGACCACCAGACCGACTCGATGTACTCGGGGTCCATCGTGCGGTAGGGGTCGTGCAGGTCGGTCCAGTACCCCATGCGGGTCGTGAGCGCCTCGAAGGCGTCCGTGTGGCGGGTCACCGACTCGCGGCACTTGGCGTTGAACTCGGCGATGCCGTACGCCTCGATGTCCTGCTTGCCGGAGAAGCCGAGCTCCTTCTCGACCGCCAGCTCCACGGGGAGGCCGTGGCAGTCCCAGCCCGCCTTGCGGGCCACGTGGTAGCCGCGCATGGTGCGGAAGCGCGGGAACACGTCCTTGAAGACGCGTGCCTCGATGTGGTGGGCCCCCGGCATGCCGTTCGCGGTGGGTGGGCCCTCGTAGAACACCCATTCGGGGCGACCCTCGGACTGCTCAAGACTTTTGGCGAAGATCTTCTGCTCGCGCCAGAGGTCGAGCACGGCGTGCTCAAGGGCGGGCAGGTCGACCTGGGCGGGCACCTGGCGGTACGTCGGCGTTGTCATCAGCGAGCTTCCTCCGGCGGACTTTCTGCCTTCCGTCGGAGGGACGAGAGCCGGAATTCTCCGGACGCCGTGTACGGCGTACTCCCGCGGTACCACCCTCCTTGGCTCCCCGGTACGTCGTACGCACCGATGAGCCCCCTCATTGGGGTCGCGATACCGGGTCTACTCACCTTGGCTGTCCTGCTCGCCTCGCTGCGGCTTTCTTCCGGCGGCTCCGGGGTGATCTTCGCGTCGCGCTCACCCCCGGGCTTCCACCGTCCCCGGGTCGCTCTGGGCTGCGTACGCCGCTACTCGTCCCCATCCATGCTTCTCGCTCCGCCCAGTGTACGGCGACCCACGGACGGCGGCCGACCGGATATCCGGACCACCCGAATGGCGAAGGGCGGGTGTCCGGATTCCGGGACGCGCGGCTCTGCGGATTACCCGGCGGGGAGCTGGGCACAACGCTTGCAGGCTCGCCCGGCGGGACCCACGGGGTGGGCGAATCGGGTGGCGTGCCCCGTTGCCGCGGGACTCAAGTCGATTTATCGTCCCAGCACGATTCGCGAGCAAGATCAGAATAGGTGAAGGGGCCGCGGCCATGGTGGCGAAAAAGACCGCCGTACAGCAGTCGGCGTCCAGTAGATCGACTGGATCCACGGCTCCGGGGGCCTCCAGCGGTGGCAAGGGGGCCGATGCGAAGAAGAGCGCTCTGAAGAAGAGCGCAGTGAAGAAGACGGCGGCTGCGAAGACGGCGGTCACGGTCGCGAAGGCGGTGGCCAAGAAATCGGCGGCCAAGAAGGCCGTCGCGAAGAAAGCCGTTGGGAAGAAGGCCGCCGGCTCCACAGGAACCGCTGCTCAGGGCGGCCCCGGCAAACGCACCTCCACGAAGAGCACGGCCAACAAGGCGGGCGCGGCCGAGGCCGCGAAGACGACGGGAGCCACGACGGTGGTTGCGAAGAAGACTCCTGGTACGGCCACAGCGGCGAAGAAGCCCAGCGCGGTACCCAAGGCACGGATCGTCGCCGCTGCGGCACCCGGCGAACTCGCCGTGCGCCCCGGTGAGGATCCATGGACCCCCGAGGAGGTGGCGGAGGCACGCGCCGAGCTGCAGTCCGAGGTGCAGCGGCTGCGCGCCGAGATCACGTCGTCCGAACAGTCGCTCGTGGGTCTGATGCGGGACTCCGGGGACGGCGCGGGCGACGACCAGGCGGACACCGGCACCAAGAACATCACGCGCGAGCACGAGATGGCGCTGGCGGCCAACGCGCGCGAGATGCTCGTCCAGGACGAGCGGGCCCTGGAGCGCCTGGACGCGGGCACGTACGGCCTGTGCGAGAACTGCGGCAACCCGATCGGCAAGGCACGTATGCAGGCCTTCCCGCGCGCGACACTGTGCGTCGAGTGCAAGCAGAAGCAGGAACGGCGCTACTGACCGGTCGCGGATTGCCCGCCGTGTGCCTCCTGCACTCCTGTGTGCCAGGAGGCGTGTCGTACTCTCGTCCTCAGTCAGGAACCTAGGTTGAGGGACTCACGTGGCAGAGGCGGAGCGCATCATCGGTACGCCGGACATCCCAGACGCGGCGGGAGCCGGGTCGGAGACGCCGGAGGAGCGGCCCCGGGGCAAGCGCCGGATCTTCGTGCTGTTCACGGTCGCCTCGCTGGCGTACGCGCTGGACCTCGTCAGCAAGATGATCGTGGTGGCCAAGCTGGAGCACCACGCGCCGATCGAGATCATCGGAGAATGGCTGCGGTTCGAGGCGATCCGTAACGCGGGCGCCGCATTCGGCATGGGCGAGGCCTTCACCATGATCTTCACGGTGATCGCTGCGTCCGTGATCGTCGTGATCGCCCGTCTGGCCCGCAAGCTCTACAGCCTGCCCTGGGCGATCGCGCTCGGTCTGCTGCTCGGTGGCGCGCTGGGCAATCTGACCGACCGGATCTTCCGCTCGCCGGGCGTCTTCGAGGGCGCGGTGGTCGACTTCATCGCGCCCAAGCACTTCGCGGTCTTCAACCTGGCCGACTCGGCGATCGTCTGTGGCGGCATCCTGATCGTGCTGCTGTCCTTCAAGGGGCTCGATCCGGACGGGACCGTCCACAAGGACTGAGGACCTGAGGGGGGTTTGTCCACAGGCACGGTCGGGGGCTCCGGGCCAGTCCGGCATACTCGACGGGTGAGCACGATTCCCGAGATCCGTAACCTGCCCGTGCCGGACGGCCTGGAGGGCGAGCGCGTCGACGCCGCCATCTCCCGGATGTTCGGCTTCTCCCGTACGAAGGCCGCCGAGCTGGCCGCGGCGGGGAAGGTCACGATCGACGGTTCGGTGGTCGGCAAGTCGGAGCGGGTGCACGGCGGGGCCTGGCTCGAGGTCGAGATGCCGCAGGCGCCCGCACCCGTGCAGGTGGTGGCCGAGCCGGTCGAGGGCATGGAGATCGTGCACGACGACGACGACATCGTCGTGATCGTCAAGCCCGTCGGCGTGGCCGCGCACCCGTCGCCCGGCTGGACCGGGACGACCGTCATCGGCGGCCTCGCCGCCGCCGGATACCGCATCTCCACCTCCGGTGCCGCCGAGCGCCAGGGCATCGTGCACCGGCTCGATGTCGGCACGTCCGGCCTGATGGTGGTCGCGAAGTCGGAGCGCGCGTACACGTCGCTGAAGCGCCAGTTCAAGGAGCGCACGGTCGACAAGCGCTACCACACGCTGGTCCAGGGCCACCCCGACCCGATGAGCGGCACCATCGACGCGCCCATCGGCCGGCACCCCAACCACGACTACAAGTGGGCGGTCACGGCCGAGGGCAAGGCGTCCGTCACGCACTACGACCTCATCGAGGCGTTCCGCGCGGCCTCCCTGCTCGATGTGAAGCTGGAGACCGGCCGCACCCACCAGATCCGCGTCCACATGGCTGCCCACCGGCACCCCTGCGTCGGCGACCTGACGTACGGGGCGGACCCGACGCTCGCCAAGCGACTCGGCCTGACCCGCCAGTGGCTGCACGCGGTACGCCTTGGCTTCGAACATCCCGGGGACGGGACGTGGGTCGAGTTCGAGAGCACTTACCCGGACGATCTGGCGGGCGCCCTGGAGAGGGTTCGCGAGGAGACGTACGCATGACCCCGCCGTCGTACGTGGTGCGTGTCGCCGAGGATCCCGCCGACCGCGAGGCCTGCTTCGCGGTGCGCAAGGAGGTCTTCGTCGCGGAGCAGCGGGTGCCGGAGGATCTGGAGTACGACGAGTTCGACGCGGGCGCGCTGCATGTGCTGGCCGTCCGCGAGGACGGGGTGGCGCTCGGTACGGGGCGGTTGCTGTACGGGGAGGCGGCGGTCGGGCGTACCGGCGGTGACCTGTCCGTGGGTTCGCTGGGACGGCTGGCGGTGCGGAAGGAAGCACGGGGGCTGGGAGTCGGGGTCGCGCTGGTACGGGGGATCGAGGAGGCGGCTCGGGGGCTGGGGCTTGTCGCCGTCGATCTGCATGCGCAGACGGCCGCGGCGGGGTTCTACGAGCGGCTCGGGTATGCGGGATATGGAAACGAGTTCCACGAGGCGGGTATCGCGCATCTTGCGATGCGGCGCTCTTTTTGAGGGTTTTCTCCCACCCGGGCACCGCCCGTGGCGAGTCCGCCGAGAGGTGGGCCTCGCCTCTGTGCGGGTGCTCCTCGTCGGCGGCTTTCCCGCCGCGGGCAGGCGGGCGGTCTCAGCCTCGGCCGGCACTCTCTCCGTGCGTTGAGTGCCTCAGGCCCGGCCGCTGGTCCTGGGCGCTTCGTGGGCCCTGCGTGGTCCTCCGTCCTGGAAGCGGCGTGCGGCCTCGGTGCCCGGGGGCAGGGCCGCGTCCGCCGTGTTGACCCGGGGGAGCGCGTACGGGTGGTGCTCGGCCAGCCAGCGGACCATGCCCTCGCGGACATGCACCCGGACCTTCCAGACGTCGTCCGCGTCCTTCGCCGTCACCAGGGCCCGTACCTCCATGGTGCTCGGCGTGGCGTCCGTGACGCACAGGTCGCAGGCGCGGCCGTCCCAGGCGGGGCACTCGCGCAGCAGATCGCGGAGCTTCTCCCGCATCGCCTCCATGGGGGCGGTGTGGTCGAGGTGCCAGAAGATGATGCCGGTCATCTGGGCGCCGCCCCGCGACCAGTTCTCGAAGGGTTTCGAGGTGAAGTAGGAGACGGGCATCGTGATGCGGCGCTCGTCCCAGGTGCGCACACTCAGGAACGTCAGCGTGATCTCGTCGACCGTGCCCCACTCGCCGTCCACCACGACCGTGTCGCCCAGGCGGACCATGTCGCCGAAGGCGATCTGGAACCCCGCGAACATGTTGCTCAGCGTCGACTGGGCCGCCACACCTGCGACGATGCCCAGGATGCCGGCCGACGCCAGTAGTGAGGCGCCGGCCGCGCGCATCGCCGGGAACGTCAGCAGCATCGCCGCCACCGCCACGACGCCCACGATCGCTGCGACCACCCGCGTGATCAGCGACACCTGGGTACGGACCCGGCGGACGCGGGCCGGGTCGCGGTGGACGCGGGCGAAACGGGTGAACGAGGTGTCCACGATCGCCGCCGCGATGCGTACGATCAGCCAGGCCGTCGAACCGATCAGCACCAGCGTCAGGGTTCGGCCGACGGTGACCTGGTGCTCCTGGAGCAGATCGGCCTGTTTGTAGGACCCTCTGAGCAGCGCGGCGCACAGGACGAGCTGGTAGGGCACGCGGCCCCGGCGCAGCAGTCCCCACAGCGGAGTCTCGGTCTGTCGCTCGTCCGCCTTGCGCAGCAAGCGGTCCGTGGCCCAGCCGATGAGCAGCGTGAGCACGACCGAGCCACCGAGGACGATCAGCGGGCGCAGTACGTTCTCCATGCCGGAGAAGGTAACCGCAGAAGGGCGGTCATGAACATGTGACCCCGGGTGGGCTGGCACACACGGCGATGTCCGGGCCGCGGGCCTCTGCCGGTGCAGCTGTTGTCAGCGGGGGCTTGTCAGGGGGTTGTTGTCAGTGTTGGCTGGCACGATGTCCTCATGAACGTCATGCTCTTTCACTCGGCCTATGGGCTTCGCCCCGCTGTGCGCGCCGCGGCGGACCGGCTGCGGGCGGCCGGACACGAGGTGTGGACCCCCGATCTCTTCGACGGGCACACCTTCGAGACCGTCGAGGAGGGCAGGGCCTTCAAGGACGCCATAGGCAAGGACGAGCTGCTCAAGCGGGCGATCCTGGCCGCCGCACCCTACTCGGGGCGGGGTCTGGTGTACTCGGGGTTCTCCTTCGGCGCCGCGACCGCGCAGACCCTCGCGCTCGGCGACGCCAAGGCCCGTGGCCTGTTGCTGCTGCACGGCACGTCGGACATCGCGGAGTCCGCGTCGGTGGACGAGCTGCCGGTCCAGCTGCATGTGGCCGAGCCGGACGCGTTCGAGACCGACGACTGGCTGGGCTCCTGGTATCTCCAGATGGGCAAGGCGGGCGCCGACGTGGAGATCTACCGGTACGCCGGAGCCGGGCACCTCTACACCGACCCCGGCCTGCCGGACTACGACGAGGAGGCGGCCGAGGCCACCTGGCGGGTGGCGCTCGGCTTCCTCGACAGTCTGTAGGGCAGACGGTCATCGGTTTCCGGCGGTCCGGGGCGGTCTACACCGGGTCGTACGTCCGTTCCATCTTCTGTGTGCCGCTGAGCGTGCGGTACGAGCGCCACCAGGCCGACGTCGCGTTCGTCTTCGTGCGGTCGGAGAGCACGTAGTAGTCCATCTGCGCGCGGTCGGCGGTGATGTCCAGGACGCCGTAGCCGTGGCGGTCGGTGTCGACCCAGTGGACGTGCCGGTTGGCCGCGCGGATGATCGGCGCGGCGAGCGCGGTGACGGTGCCCTCCGGGACCTTGAGGAGGTCGTCGAGGTTGTCGGAGGTGACCGACGTGACGACGAACTCCGTGGCGGCCGAGGAGGACAGTGGGTAGGTGCCGGCGTCCACAGGCACGTCGTTGGCCCAGGCCATGTGGATGTCGCCGGTCAGGAAGACGGTGTTGCGGATCGCGTTGGCGCGGAGGTGGGCGAGGAGTTCACGCCGGTCGTCCGTGTAGCCGTCCCACTGGTCGGTGTTGAGGGCGAGGCCCTCCTTGGGCAGGCCGAGCAGTTCGGCGAGCGGCTTCAGGAGGCCGGCGGTGAGGGAGCCGATGGCGAACGGCGAGATCATCACCGAGTTCCCGACCAGCCGCCAGGTGGTGTCCGAGGCCTTCAACCCCGCCTTCAGCCAGTCCAGTTGGGCCCGGCCGGTGATCGTACGCTCCGGGTCGTCCACCGAACCGCTGCCCGTGGCCACCTGTTGCGAGCGGAAGGAGCGCAGGTCGAGGAGGGAGAGGTCGGCGAGCTTGCCGAAGCGGAGGCGCCGGTAGGTGGTGCCCGCGATCGCCGGGCGGACCGGCATCCACTCGAAGTACGCCTGTTTCGCGGCGGACTGACGGGCCGGCCAGGTGCCCTCCGCACCCTCGGTGTGGTTCTCGGCGCCGCCCGACCAGGTGTCGTTGGCGAACTCGTGGTCGTCCCAGATGGCGACCACCGGGGCTGCCGCGTGCAGGGCCTGGAGGTCGGCGTCCGTCTTGTAACGCCCGTGCCGTACGCGGTAGTCGGCGAGCGTGAGGATCTCGTGAGTGGGGGCGTGCGGGCGTACGACGGTGTCGCGGGTGCCGTACTCGCCGGTGCCGTACTCGTAGATGTAGTCGCCGAGGTGCAGCCAGGCGTCCAGGTCGCCGCGGGCCGCGAGACGGCGGTACGAGGAGAAGTGGCCGGCCTCCCAGTTGGCGCAGGAGACCACGCCGAAGCGCAGGCCCGTCACCGCGGCGTCCGCGGCGGGCGCGGTGCGGGTGCGGGCGGCGGGGGAGTCCGCGCCGCCGGCCGAGAATCGGAACCAGTAGTCCGTGGCGGGCGCGAGGCCGCGGATGTCCGCCTTGACCGTGTGGTCGGTGGCGGCCGTGGCGGTGGTCGAGCCCTTGGAGACGACGTTCGTGAACGCCTTGTCGAGGGCGACGGTCCAGCTCACCTCGGTGTCCGGGCCGAGCCCGGACCCGGGTATCCCCTCGGCGGTGGGCGTCACACGCGTCCACAGCAGGACACCGTCCGGCAGCGGATCGCCGGAGGCGAGTCCGTGCAGGAAGGCGGGGGCCTCGGCAGCGGCTCGGGCGGGCAGCGCGGCGGCCAGCGGACCGGCCAGTACGGCGGTGGCCGCGGCGGCCTTGACGACCGTACGGCGGCGTGGGGCGAGGGAGTTGACCCGGGCGCCCGTGGACTCGGAGGAAGAACTTCGACTCGTCACGGGCGCTGAGATTACTGATCAGTAAGCCGGTAGGGCGGGCGAACGTCAAAAGTTCGCCCGCTCTTCGGCTGATAGTCCACCGGGACCGGGCGGCGGACCGTACGACGGACGCTCCGTCGCCCCCGGAACCGCTGCTCAGGCCTTCAGTGCCGCCTCGATCGCCGTGGTGAAGTCGGCGGCCGTCATGGGCGCGCTCTCACTGTTCGGGGCCGTGAGCTTCTTGCCGTCCATCACCAGGCTCGGAGTGCCGTTGACGCCGTCCTCGTTGGTGTTGAACGTCTGGGACATCGCCAGCGCCCAGGCGTCGAACGTGCCGTTCTTGACGGCGTTCTGGAACTTCGTGTTGTTCTTGAGCGCGCTGACCGTGTCCGCCACCTCGATCAGGTAGTCGTCGCTCTTGAACTTGTCGTCCGTCTCCTCGGGGTGGTACTTCGCCGAGTAGAGCGCGGTCTTGTACTCCAGGAACGCCTCCGGACTCACGTTCAGTGCGGCGCCCATGGCGCTCATCGCGTTCTTGGAGCCCTCGCCGCGAGAACCGATCTGGATCTTCCCGTTGTCGTCGGTGTCGCCGTCGAGGAACGTGCCACCGATGTACTGGACCTTGAACTTGCCGGCGTCCAAGTCCTGCTTGAGGGTCGGGCCGACCGTCTGCTCGAACGTGGCGCAGACCGGGCAGCGCGGGTCCTCGTACAGCTTGAGGGTCTTCTTGGCGGTGCTCTTGCCGATGACCACCGTCGTGCCGTTCGTGCCGGTGGTGTTGGCCGGCGCGACGACCTTCGCGTCTCGCGCCGCGTCCCAGTGGCCCGGCTTGTTGTTCTGCACGACCGCGTAGCCGATGCCGCCGGCGATCGCGAGGACACCGACGACGGCGCCAGCCACGACGACCTGCCGCTTGACCTTGTCGCGCTTGGCCTGGCGCTCCCGCTCCTCGCGCAGTCGTTCACGGGCCGCGCTCTTGGACGCCTGGCTGTTCCGCTTGCTCATGCTGGTGATCTCCCTGGGGAACGCGTACGCGTCGTAGGCGTCGTACGCGGAGGTGAATGAGGGGACGCGCCGGTGCTCGGACGTCGTCGCCCGGACGAGTTGTCGCTCAGGCGAAGGCGAGCGGACTCGGCGGTCCTCGTCGCCCCAGGGAGTGCACGAACAGGCGCGTACGGGGCGTGGCGATGTGCTGTGCCGGCCGCGGCAGGCGGCGTACCGCCGGGGCGGACCGGACCGTCACCGAGGCGACGGCCAGCAGCAGCGGGCGGAAGGTGGAGGCGGTGAGCGCGCCCAGCAGCTGGGCCAGCGCCCGTTCGCCCCGGCGCAGCCAGGCGGCGGCCAGCAGTCCGACGCCCACGTGCACGGCCAGCAGCAGCCAGGCGGTCTGTGGGCCCGCGTGGGCGAGCAGCGCCGCCACCCGGTCGGTGTCGGTGACCGCCACGCGGGCCAGCGGGGTGCCCACGCCGTCGCCGGCGCACAGCACGTCGAAGCCGACCGAGCGCAGGGGGCCCGCGACCGGGCCGCCCGCGCGGCCGTAACAGACCGTCTGGCCGGTGGTGAAGACCGTGTCGGCGGCCAGCTCCAGCGGGATCAGCAGAGCCGCGATCCGGGCGAAGCCGCGTTCCCGGCCGGCCAGCACGTACGCGACGACGAAGACGGCGGCGGCGATCACGGCCACCGTCGCCATCGGCAGCGGGACCCGGGACAGCAGCACGTGCGACGCGCTGCTGAGCGTCACGACGAGTGCCGTGAACAGTGCCGCGCGTACGGCTCTGAGGTGGGTCCCGGATATGTCCATAGCGGGGAAGAGTGTGTCATGGACTCCCGTAAGAGGTCCCTAAAAAGTCCCTGTGAGGCGACACACCGTCCGGAGAGGTGTCTACAGGCCCGGAATCCGGCCGTTGCGGAACAGGTCCACGAAGATCTGGTGGTCGCCACGCGCGCGTGCGCCGTACTCGTGGGCGAAGTCCACCAGGACGTCCGCGAAGCCCGCCTCGTCGGCCGCGATCGCCGCGTCGATTGCCCGCTCCGTGGAGAAGGGCACCAGGGACTCGCCGGACTGGTCGTCCGCCGCGGCGTGCATCGTGGCCGTCGCCCGGCCCAGGTCGGCGACGACGGCCGCGATCTCCTCCGGGTCGTCGATGTCGCCCCAGTCCAGGTCGACGGCGTACGGGGACACCTCGGCGACCAGCTGGCCGCGGCCGTCCAGCTCGGTCCAGCCCAGCCACGGGTCGGCGTGGTCCTGGAGGGCGCGCTGCGAGATCACCGTGCGGTGACCCTCGTGCTGGAAGTAGCCGCGGATCGCCGGGTCGGTGATGTGCCGTGAGACGGCCGGGGTCTGGGCCTGCTTGATGTAGATCACCACATCGTTCTCCAGGGCGTCCGTGGCGCCCTCCAGAAGGATGTTGTACGAGGGCAGCCCGGCCGAGCCGATACCGATGCCGCGACGGCCGACGACGTCCTTCACCCGGTACGAGTCCGGGCGGGTCAGTGACGACTCGGGCAGTGTCTCCAGGTAGCCGTCGAAGGCGGCCAGCACCTTGTAGCGCGTGGCCGCGTCCAGCTCGATGGAGCCGCCGCCCGGCGCGAAGCGGCGCTCGAAGTCGCGGATCTCCGTCATCGAGTCGAGGAGCCCGAACCGGGTCAGCGAGCGGGCGTCGCGCAGCGCGTCCAGCAGTGGCCCCTGGGCGGTGTCCAGGGTGAACGGCGGCACCTCGTCGCTCTTCGCGCCGGTCGCGAGGGCGTGGACGCGCTCGCGGTACGCCTCCGCGTACGTCCGCACGAGTACCGTGATCTGCTCGTCGGAGAGCGCCTTCGCGTACCCGACGAGGGCCAGCGAGGCGGCGAGGCGCTTGAGGTCCCAGGTGAAGGGTCCGACGTACGCCTCGTCGAAGTCGTTGACGTTGAAGATCAGCCGGCCCTGCGAGTCCATGTACGTGCCGAAGTTCTCCGCGTGCAGGTCGCCGTGGATCCACACGCGCGAGGTGCGCTCGTCCAGATACGGTCCACTGGCTGGATTCCCGCCGCTCCGCCCGGCGTTCTCCGCCTCCAGGTCGTGGTAGAAGAGGCACGCCGTACCTCGGTAGAACGCGAACGCCGAGGCCGCCATCTTGCGGAACTTCACGCGGAACGCGGCCGGATCGGCGGCCAGGAGCTC
>NZ_JAVFVX010000077.1:0-22827 GCF_033441795.1 Streptomyces sp. ADMS
CACGGCGACCCCACCACCATCGGAGCCGAGGCACCGCACCTCCAGGAGTGGATCGACCGCGGTTTCTGACCGTCCGGCCTGTCCAGCGATCCGAATGCCCCGCCAAGCGGGGTGCACTGCTGCCCGATGCCTGTCTGAGCTGCTCCGACGCGCTCGTTCCGGCATCGGGCTCGCTCCGTTTTGCGTTGTGCAATGTGCTTTGAGTTGTGTAAAGCGCAACTCGCGCAATGGCTTATCCCGCCCCCTGAACTTCTTGACAAGGGTTCTGGGCGCCCTCAAACTGACGTTGCGCTTACCGCAATCCGTTTCGCTATACGCACCGAGGTGTCATGATGATTCCCGCGTGCCGTCTCGCGGATCTCCCGCGAGGTGAGGCCTTCCGGCTCGACGTCGACCCGCCCGTCTCGGTGTTCCACACCGACGACGGCGAGGTCTTCGCCATCGACGACACCTGCACCCACCAGGATGCCTCGCTCGCCGACGGCTGGCTGGAGGGCTGCGAGGTGGAATGCCCGCTGCACGCCTCGAAGTTCGACCTGCGAACCGGTGCGGTCGACTCCCCGCCGGCCAAGCTGCCGGTGCGGACGCACGAGGTCGTCGTCGAGGACGGCATGATCTACGTACGGGTGTCCACGGACGCCCCCAACCTGCCGCCCTGCATCGCGTCCCGGCTCGCCGGTGGCCCCGCGTGAGGACAGTGGCCGTGGTGGGTGCCTCGCTGGCCGGACTGTCGGCGGCGCGCTCCCTGCGCAACCAGGGCTACGACGGGCGGCTGGTCGTCGTCGGCGACGAGGCCCACCGCCCGTACGACAGACCGCCCTTGTCCAAGGAGTTCCTGACCGGAACCCTCGGCGAGGCGGATCTCGGACTGGAGACGGACGGCGAGGACCTGCGCGCCGAGTGGCTGCTCGGCACCCGCGCCACCGGCCTCGACCGCACCGACCGGTCCGTCCGCCTCGCCGACGGCCGGGACGTCCGTGCCGACGGCATCGTCATCGCGACCGGCGCCGCCGCCCGCACTCTCCCGGGCGCCGACGGCCTGACCGGCGTGCACACCCTGCGCACCCTCGACGACGCTCGCGCCCTGCGCGACCAACTGGCCCGCGGCGGACGGCTGGTGGTGATCGGCGGTGGGTTCATCGGCGCCGAGGTCGCCTCCACCGCGTACGCCCTCGGTCTGGACGTCACGGTGATCGAAGCCGCCCCGACACCGCTCGCGGGACCACTGGGCGAGACCATGGGCGCTGTCGTCTCCGGCCTCCACGCGGACCACGGCGTACGGCTGTTGTGCGGCGTCGGGGTCAAGGGGCTGAGCGGGGAGCGCCGGGTCGACGCCGTTCTGCTGGAGGACGGGCGCAGCGTTCCCGCCGACATCGTCGTCGTCGGGGTGGGTGCGCGGCCCTGCGTCGAGTGGCTGGCGGGGTCCGGCGTGGACCTCGACAACGGCGTCAAGTGCGGGGCTGACGGCCGCACCGGTCTGGCCGGTGTGGTCGCGGTCGGCGACTGCGCCAACTGGTACGACCCCCGGGCGGGCGCCCATCGCCGGGTCGAGCACTGGACGGGTGCGTTGGAGCGTCCCGCTGCTGCTGTGGCCGCTTTGCTGGCCGGGGGTGCGGTGGAGCCGGGGGTGCCCCGGCCGCCCTATTTCTGGTCCGACCAGTACGGGGTGAAGATCCAGTTCGTCGGTTACGCGGGTGGTGCGGACAGTGTGACGGTCGAGGAAGGTGCCGTCGGTGAGCGCAACGTCCTGGCCGTCTACCGGCGGGCCGGGGAGCCGGTGGCCGTTCTGGGGATGAACCAGCCTCGGCTGTTTGTCCGCTGGCGCAAGCAGTTGGCTGTGCCGGTATTGCGGTGATCTGTCTGCGGGCCGGTGGGGGCTTGTCGCGCCCCGCGGCGGAGACGCGGACCAATACAGCCCCGCGCCCCTGTCGGGTGCGCTCCTGCGGGGCGCGACCCTCAGGGCGCTACGCCACACCTAGTTGACCGATCCACACGACCACGACGTTTCTCCGAGGAGTGCACCGTGACCTCGACCAGCCTGCCCGACAGTCTGATCGCCACCCTCCCCGGCTCCTCCTACACGGACGCGGGGATCTTCGCCCAGGAGCAGGAGCGCATATTCGAGGCCATGTGGTTCTGTGTCGCGCGCGCGTCCGAACTGGCGAAGCCCGGCGCCTTCCGGACCGTCGACGTGGGCCGCGAGAGCATCCTCGTGACGCGTGCGCGGGACAACTCGATCCGCGCCTACTTCAACGTGTGCCGGCACCGTGGCGCCAAGCTCTGCACGGAGGAGACCGGCGAGGTCAAGCGGGCCTTCCAGTGTCCGTACCACGCCTGGACGTACGGCCTGGACGGCAAGCTCGTCGCCGCGCCCAACCTCACCAGGATGCCCGACGTCGGGCGTACCGAGTACGGCCTGGTCAGCGTGGCGGTGCGGGAATGGCTCGGCTATGTCTGGGTCTGCCTCGCGGAGAACCCGCCCTCCTTCGAGGAGGACGTCATCGGCGAGGTCGTCGGCCGGCTCGGTGACGTCGAGTCGATCGAGCACTACGACATCGACAACCTCTCGGTCGGCAAACGGATCGTCTACGACGTGAAGGCCAACTGGAAACTCATCATCGAGAACTTCATGGAGTGCTACCACTGCGCCACGATCCACCCCGAACTCACCGAGGTGCTCCCCGAGTTCGCCGACGGATACGCCGCCCAGTACTACGTCGGCCACGGCGCCGAGTTCGGCGGGGAGGTCCAGGGGTTCACCATCGACGGCTCCGAGGGGCTGGACCGCATCCCGGGCGTCGCCGAGGAGCAGGACCGCCGCTACTACGCGATCACCGTCAGACCGCAGGTGTTCATCAACCTCGTACCCGACCATGTGATCTTCCACCGTATGTATCCGGTGGCCGCCGACCGCACGATCGTCGAGTGCGACTGGCTGTATCTTCCGCACGTCGTCGAGAGCGGCAAGGACGTCAGCCGGTCCGTGGAACTGTTCGACCGGGTCAACCGCCAGGACTTCGAGGCCTGCGAGCGCACCCAGCCCGGGATGCACTCCCGGCTCTACGCGAAGGGCGGCGTCCTGGTCCCCAGCGAGCACCACATCGGCGCGTTCCATGACTGGGTGAACGAGCTCCTGGGTGCCCAGCAGCAGCGCCCCTGATGGGGTGCGGGGCCGTATTCGATCCGCGGCTCCGCCGCGGGGCGCGATCAGCCCTCGCCGGCCTGAGACCAACGAACTCAGCCGAGGTACCCCATCCGGTGGCTGATCTGCGCCGCACCCTTGACCAGGATCGGCGCCAGCTCGTGCAGACGCTCCTCCGTGAACCGGTACGAAGGCCCGGACGCACTCACCGCCGCGACAACCGCCCCGTCCCGGTCCCGGATCGGCGCCGCCATCGCGTGCAGCCCGAGCTCCAGTTCCTCCCGGGTCCAGGCGTAACCGCGCTCCCGGGCCTCGGTGAGGTTCTTCTCCAGCTTCGTCTTCGCGGTGATGGTGTGCTGGGTGACCTTCTTCAGGCCGGCCCCGTTCAGCAGCGCGGCACGCTCCTTCGTGGGCAGGTGGGCCAGCAGGATCTTGCCGCTGGAGGTGGCGTGCAAGGGGGTGAGCTGGCCGACCCAGTTGTACGCGCTGACGGCTCCGGGGCCCCGTACCTCGTACAGGTTGACCGCGTAGTGCTCCTGCATCACGGCGATGTTGACGGTCTCGCCGATCTCCTCGGCGAGCTGTTCGCAGACCGGGCGGCCCTGCTGGGTGATGTCGATGCTGCCCGTGACCGCGCCGGCCAGCCGCACGATGCCGAAGCCGAGACGGTACTTGCCGCGCTCGCCCGCCTGCTCCACCAGACCGCGCGCCTCCAGCGCCCCGAGCAGCCGGAACGCGGTGGATTTGTGAACATCGATCTCGGCAGCGACCTCGCTGACGCCTGCCTCGCCGCGCTGGGCGAGAATCTCCAGAACGCTGATCGCGCGGTCGACCGACTGCACTCCGCCGGCCTGTGAATTGGACGTTTCGGTGTCTGTGCTGTGGTTGCTCACAACGAAACTATACGCGCAGTAAACAACACCCTTGCAAGTAACAGTCCCGAAACCAAGAGCTTGCATGTTGCGCGTCCCGCAACCTGGTGCGTATCGCGCTACTGGTATTAGCATGCGTCGCGTATCTACGGCGCGAGCGAGACGAGGCATCATGGCTCCCCTGCAATACGACTTCGTCATCGTAGGCGGCGGATCGGCCGGCAGCGCACTTGCGAACAGGCTCTCGGCGGACCCGGCGAACCGGGTACTGGTCCTGGAGGCCGGCCGGTCCGACCACCCGTGGGACGTCTTCATCCACATGCCCGCGGCGCTGACCTACCCGATCGGCAGCCGGTTCTACGACTGGAAGTACGAGTCCGAGCCCGAACCGCACATGGGCGGCCGACGCGTCTACCACGCGCGCGGCAAGGTGCTGGGCGGCTCCAGCAGCATCAACGGCATGATCTTCCAGCGCGGCAACCCCATGGACTACGAGCGCTGGGCGGCCGACCCCGGTATGGAGAAGTGGGACTACGCGCACTGTCTGCCGTACTTCCGGCGCATGGAGAACTGTCTCGCCGCCGACCCCGACGACGAGTTCCACGGCCACGACGGCCCCCTCGTCCTCGAACGCGGCCCGGCCACCAACCCCCTCTTCGGCGCCTTCCTCAAGGCCACCGAGGAAGCGGGTTACGCGCCCACCGACGACGTCAACGGGTACCGGCAGGAGGGCTTCGCCAAGTTCGACCGGAACGTCCACCGGGGGCGCCGGCTCTCCGCCTCCAAGGCGTACCTCAAGCCCGTCCGGAAGCGGCCCAACCTCACCGTCAGGACGCGCGCCCTGGTCACCCGTGTCCTCTTCGAGGGCAAGCGGGCCGTCGGCGTCGAGTACCAGCGGGGGAAGGGGGCGCCCCAGCAGGTCCGCGCCAGGGAGGTCATCCTCTGCGGCGGCGCGATCAACTCCCCGCAGCTGCTCCAGCTGTCGGGCGTCGGCAACGCGGAGGAACTGAGCGCCCTCGGTGTCGACGTCGTCCACGACCTCCCGGGCGTCGGCGAGAACATGCAGGACCACCTGGAGGTGTACGTCCAGTACGCCTGCAAGCAGCCGGTGTCCATGCAGCCGTACATGGCGAAGTGGCGCGCCCCCTTCATCGGGCTGCAGTGGCTGTTCCGCAAGGGTCCCGCCGCCACGAACCACTTCGAGGCGGGGGGCTTCGCCCGCAGCAACGAGGACGTCGACTACCCCAACCTGATGTTCCACTTCCTGCCCATCGCCGTCCGCTACGACGGCTCCTCGCCGGCCGGCGGCCACGGCTACCAGGTGCACGTGGGCCCCATGTACTCCGACGCCATCGGCTCGGTGAAGATCAAGAGCAGGGACCCGCGCGAGCATCCGGCGCTGCGCTTCAACTACCTCTCCACCGAGCAGGACCGGCGGGAGTGGGTCGAGGCGATCCGCGTGGCGCGCAAGCTCCTCAGCCAGCCCGCCCTTGCCGCCTACAACGACGGCGAGGTCTCTCCGGGGGCCAAGGTGGCGACGGACGAGGAGATCCTCGACTGGGTCGCCAAGGAGGGCGAGACGGCTCTGCACCCGTCCTGCACCTGCAAGATGGGGCCCTCGGAGGACGACATGGCGGTGGTCGACCCGGAGAGTCTGCGGGTGCACGGGGTGGAGGGGCTGCGGGTCGTCGACGCGTCGGTGATGCCCTACGTCACCAACGGCAACATCTACGCGCCGGTGATGATGATCGCCGAGAAGGCCGCCGATCTGATCCTCGGCAAGCAGCCGCTGCCGGCTTCCAAGGCCGCGTACTACCGCCACCGTGACGCCGGCGCCCAGCAGGCCGGGTAGACGTTGGGTGCCTCAGGACTCGGGGGGCAACAGGGGCAACCGGGGCTCCGGGAGCTGCTGGAGCGCGTCCGCTACGAGGTGCTGCCGGCGAAGGCGACCGAGGAGAAGGTCCTGGCCCACGTTCCGTGCGACGTCGTCGTCACGGTGACGGCGTCGCCGGTCAAGGGGCTGGAGCCGACCCTGGACCTTGTGGGTCGGCTGGCGGCGCACGGTTATCGCGTCGTCCCGCATGTGCCGGCCCGGCTGCTGCGGGACGACGCGCATCTGAAGGACGTCGTCGACCGGTTGCGCGAGGCGCGGGTGGACGACGTCTTCGTGCCTGCGGGCGACGCGGATCCGCCCGCGGGGGCCTACGGGGGTGCCCTGCCGGTGCTGCGCAGGCTCGGTGAGCTGGGCAGTCCGTTCCCGCAGGTCGGCGTCACCGGATACCCCGAGAGCCATCCGCTCATCCACGACGACGTCACCATCCAGGCCATGTGGGACAAGCGCGAGCACGCGACCTACATCGTGAGCAACCTGTGCTTCGACGCGCGCGTGCTGGGGGAGTGGGTCGGCCGTGTGCGGCGCCGGGATGTCTCCCTGCCCGTGTACGTGGGCGTCGCGGGGCCTGTGCAGCGGGCGAAGCTGCTGTCCATGGCGACGAAGATCGGGGTGGGGGAGTCGACGCGGTTCCTGACGAAGCACGCGTCGTGGTTCCTGCGGTTCGCGGCGCCCGGGGGCTACTCGCCGGAGAAGTTGCTCGCCCGGACGGAGGGGGCGCTCACGGCGTCGGGGGCGGGGGTGGCGGGGCTGCACCTGTTCACGTTCAACCAGGTCGCGGAGACGGAACGGTGGCGCTGCGCTCTGCTGGACCGGTTGGGCGGCTGAGGTTCGCTTCGAGGGCGCCCGAGGTGCAGCGGGCCTTGCTGGGGGCCTTGCTGTGGGCCGCCCCAGGCCCCCGCTTCGGCCCTGAAGGGACCCCGGACGGCGAAGAGCGGGCGCCGCTGAAAAGAGTTGCCTCTCCCCGGCATAGTTCTCTCAGGATGGGTAGGAGCTCGAAATGATCGAATCGAACTCGAACGCCGGACGGCCTGGGCTGCACCGATCCCGCCTCCCGCTGCCGCCCGGCGTCCGTGTGCGGACACGCGCTCTCAGCGAAAGACCACCGTCCGGTTGCCCTCCACCATCACCCTGCTCTCGCTGTGCCACTTCACCGCATGCGCGAGCACCTGCGCCTCGACATCCCGCCCCACCGTCACCAGTTCCCCGGGGCCGAGCGAGTGGTCCACCCTGACCACGTCCTGCTCGATGATCTGTCCCTCGTCCAGATCCGACGTCACGTAGTGCGCCGTCGCGCCGACGAGCTTCACTCCGCGGTCGTAGGCCTGCTCGTAGGGACGGGCGCCCTTGAAGCTGGGGAGGAAGGAGTGGTGGATGTTGATCGCGCGGCCCTCCAGCTGCTTGCAGAGGTCGTCGGTGAGGACCTGCATGTAGCGGGCCAGCACCACCAGGTCTATGTCCAGCTCGCGGACCAGCTCCAGCAGTCGTGCCTCCGCCTCCGGCTTGGTGTCCCTGGTCACCGGGATGTGGTGGAAGGGGATGCCGTAGCTCGCCGCCAGGCCCTCGAAGTCGCGGTGGTTGGAGACGATCGCCGGAATCTCGATGTTGAGGCCGCCGGTGCGGCGGCGGAAAAGGAGGTCGTTCAGGCAGTGGCCGAACCTGGACACCATGATCAGTGTCCGGGTCGGCGTCGACGCGTCCCGCAGAGTCCATGAGATGCCGTAGGCCTCGGCGACCGGTCCGAATCGGTAACGCAGGTTTTCCATATCCGCGTTCGGATCGGAAACATCGAAGTGGACCCGCATGAAGAAACGACCCTGTCGTCGATCATCGAACTGCTGGCTCTCCAGGATGTTTCCCGAGTTCCTGACGAGAAAGCCGCTCACGGCGTGGACCAGTCCCGAACTGTCGGGACACGAGAGGGTGAGGACGTACTCAGGGCCAGGTTGCGGTCGAAGGGACATGGGCGGCCTCCGTCGGTGCGTATTGCACAACATGGTGAGCGATACGCAACATGGTCGGCTCGGTGTCGCTTGCGGTCAAGAGCGGACGGGTGGCCGTGCGCACGACTGCGGGTATGTTCAAATCGTCATCCGGCAACTACTTGACGTATGTCCGTACATTCGCCATGGTGTTCCACCACAAGCAATTGGGTGCACGATGCGCAACGAATTCCTGTGAAAGGCTTGGCGCGTGGCAGACCTGTATGTGGATGGCGAATGGCGGGAACCGGTGGCCGGTGGCCGCCGCGAAATTCGGTGTCCCGCTGACGGCAGGCTCGCCGCCACCGTCTCGGAGGGGACGCGTCCCGACGCCGAGGCCGCGATCGCCGCCGCCCGCCGCGCCTTCGACACCGGACCCTGGCCGCGTACTCCCGAACGGGAGCGGGGCCAGTTGCTGCTGCGCACCGCGGACATCATGGAGCGCGACGCCAGGGAGTTCGCCCGCGCCGAGTCGCTGGACACCGGCAAGCGGCTGGTGGAGAGCGAGTACGACATCGCCGACGTCGTCTCCTGCTTCCGCCACTACGGCGGGATCGGCGGCACCGACGCCGGCCGTGTGATCGACACCGGCCGCGACGATGCCGTCAGCCGGGTGGTCTACGAGCCCATCGGTGTGTGCGGGCTGATCACCCCCTGGAACTACCCCCTCCTGCAAGCCAGTTGGAAGGTCGCTCCGGCCCTTCTCGCCGGCAACACGATCGTTCTCAAGCCGAGCGAACTCACCCCCTCCACCTCGATCCTCCTCATGAAGGCACTCGCCGAGGCCGGGCTGCCGGCCGGCGCCGCCAACCTCGTCCTGGGTGCCGGGCCGGAGGTGGGCGCGCCGCTCTCCGAGGACCCCGCCGTCGACATGGTCTCCTTCACCGGGGGACTGGAGACCGGCAAGCGCATCATGGCCACCGCCGCCGCGGGTGTGAAGAAGGTGGCCCTGGAACTCGGCGGCAAGAACCCCAACGTCGTCTTCGCCGACGCCGACTTCGAGACGGCCGTGGACTTCGCTCTCACGGCCGTCTTCCTGCACTCCGGGCAGGTCTGTTCCGCCGGTGCGCGGCTCATCGTCGAGGACTCGCTGCACGACCGGTTCGTGGACGAGGTCGTGCGGCGCGCGCGGCAGATCCGGCTCGGCGGGCCCTTCGACCCCGAGGCCGAGACCGGCGCGCTGATCTCCGCCCAGCACCTGGAGAAGGTCGAGGCGTACGTCGCGGCCGGCCTCGCCGAGGGTGCCGTGCTGCGTTGCGGCGGCGAGCGGCCCGGTGATCCCGCGCTCGCCGACGGCCACTACTACCCGCCCACCGTGCTCGACGGGTGCACGCAGGACATGCGTGTGGTGCACGAGGAGTCCTTCGGGCCCGTACTGACCGTCGAGCGGTTCAGCGGCGACGAGGACGACGCCGTACGGATCGCCAACGACACCGAGTACGGACTCGCCGGGGCTGTGTGGACGCAGGATGCCGGGAAGGCCCAGCGGGTCGCCCGGCGGCTTCGGCACGGCACCGTGTGGATCAACGACTACCACCCCTATGTGCCGCAGGCGGAATGGGGTGGTTTCGGGCACTCGGGCGTGGGCCGGGAGCTGGGACCGAGCGGCCTGGACGAGTACCGAGAACCCAAGCACATCTGGCAGAACATCCAACCCCGGCCGCAGCACTGGTTCCGCGGCTGAACGCCGAAAGAGGTCGATCGTGACCCCAGTACAGACCGAGGTGCCGCAGCGGCGCGGTACACCCCAGGACTCGGACGGCACGCCGGTCATCTCCGTGCGCGGCCTGTGGAAGGTGTTCGGGCCGAAGGCCGAGCGGGTGCCGGAATCGGAGGAGCTGTGCGGGCTCACCCGACGCGAGCTGATGGACCGTACGGGATGCACCGCCGCCGTACGCGACATCGACTTCGAGGTGTCGCCGGGCGAGGTGTTCGTGGTCATGGGTCTGTCGGGGTCCGGCAAGTCGACCCTGGTGCGCTGTCTCACCCGGCTGATCGAACCCACCGCCGGTGAGATCGTCTTCGAGGGCGAGAACATCCGCGAAGCCGACGACAAGCGCCTGCGCGAGCTGCGGCGCCAGAAGTTCTCCATGGTCTTCCAGCACTTCGGGCTGCTTCCGCACCGGCGGGTTGTCGACAATGTCAGCTTCGGGCTGGAGATTCGCGGGATGGGCAGGGCCGAGCGCATGAAGCGGGCCCTGGAGGTCGTCGAGCTCGTCGGTCTCTCCGGGTACGAGAACTCCTACCCCGACCAGCTCTCCGGCGGTATGCAGCAACGCGTGGGTCTGGCAAGGGCGTTGGCCGGTGACCCGGACGTCCTCTTCTTCGACGAGCCGTTCTCCGCGCTCGACCCGCTGATCCGGCGTGACATGCAGAACGAGGTCATCCGGCTGCACCGCGAGGTCGGCAAGACGATGGTGTTCATCACCCACGACCTCTCCGAGGCGCTCAAGCTGGGCGACCGCATCCTCATCATGCGCGACGGCAAGATGGTCCAGTGCGGTACAGGGGACGAGCTGGTGGGAGCCCCGGCCGACGACTACGTACGCGAGTTCGTGAGGGACGTGCCGCGTGCCGACGTCCTCACCCTGCGCTGGATCATGCGCCCGCCGGCCGACGGCGACGACCTCGACGGGCCCGAGCTGGGTCCGGAAGTCGTCGTACGGGAGGCCACCCGGGTTGTCCTCGCCGCTGAGAAGCCGGTCAAGGTCGTCGAGAACGGCAAGCTGCTCGGCATCGTCGGCGACGAGGAGATCCTCGCGGTGGTCGCCGGGCAGGAAGGCGACGCGCGATGACCGTCGCCATGGAGAAACGGCCGGCACCGGAGCCGCCGCAGGAGGCGGACGCCGTGCCCGAGGCCGCGCCCGTCGCGGCCGTGCGCCGGGTCAGCCGGCGCATGGTGGTCGGGGCGATCCTGGTCGTCTGGCTGGTGCTGTTCGCCGTACTGCGCGGCACGCACACCCTGACGCTCGCGGCGGCGGATCTCACCGGTCTGCACCGGTGGCTGAACGACGTCAACGACTCGATCGGCGCCAACCGCAACTCCAACCCGCTCTTCCTCTACTTCTTCAACGAGATCCGCCTGGTCATCGACACCCTGGTGACCTTCGTCCAGCACCTGATCTCCCAGCCCTCCGACTCCCGCCCCCTGCCGCAGATCGGCTGGCTCGGTGTCGTCGGCATCGCCGGGTTCGTCTCCTGGGCCGTGGGCAACTGGCGGGTGGCGCTGCTGACCGTCGCCGGCTTCACCTTCTTCGGGCTCCAGGGCCTGTGGCAGGAGAGCATGGACACCCTGGCGCTGACGCTCTCCGCGGTGTTCGTGGCGCTGCTGTTCGCGATCCCGCTGGGTGTGTGGGCGGGGCTGTCAGACCGGGTCCACCGGATCATGACGCCCTTCCTGGACCTCATGCAGACGATGCCCACCTTCGTCTACCTCGCCCCGCTGACCCTGTTCTTCCTCATCGGCGGCGCCTCCGCCACCATCGCCACCGTCATCTACGCGGCCCCGCCGGCGATCCGCATCACCGCGCACGCCATCCGGTCCGTACCGGAGACCACCGTCGAGGCGGCCGACTCGCTGGGCGCGACCCGGTGGCAGTCACTGCTGAAGGTCCTGCTGCCGATGTCGAAGCGGACCGTCGTGATGGGCGTCAACCAGACCATCATGGCCGCCCTCGCCATGGTGACCATCGCCGCCCTGATCGACGCGCCCGGTCTCGGCAAGACCGTCATCCAGGCCCTGCAGTCGCTCGACGTGGGTACGGCCTTCAACGCGGGCCTCGCCATCGTCGTGATGGCCATCGTCCTGGACCGTGTCACGACCGCGGCGAGCGTACGCGCGGAGGCGGCCCGGCTTTCGGGCGGCCGACTCCTCGCCCGGCGGCGGCAGTTGGTGGTGGCGGGAGCGGCGGTCACCGCGGTACTGGTCTACATGTCGCACACCTATGTATGGGCGGCGGAGTTCCCCGGCGAGGGCGATGTCGGCAGTTCCGTCGCGAGCGCCGCCGACACCGCGAGCACCTGGGCGCAGGACAACCTGTCGGGCCTCACCAACGCCTTCCGCGACGCACTCACCAACGGCCTGCTCAACCCGTTCCAGACCCTGCTCACCGACTCGCCCTGGTGGCTCGTCGGCGCGGTCCTGGTCGGGCTCGGCACGGTCTTCGGCGGCTGGCGGTCCGGGGTCACCACGGCGGTGTGTGTCGGTCTGCTGATCGCCACCGGCGTCTGGTCGGACAGCATGACGACGCTGGCGTCCACGCTCGTGGCCACGGTCATGACGATGCTGCTGGCAGTCGTCGTCGGCGTGTGGATGGGACGCAGCCCGCTCGCCGACCGGCTGATCCGGCCCACCCTGGACGCGGCACAGGTCATGCCGCCCTTCGTCTACCTCGTACCGTTCCTGGCGCTGTTCGGCGCGACCCGCTTCACGGCGATCGTCGCCGCCATCGTCTACGCGGCCCCCGTCGCCATGAAGATCATCGCGGACGGGATACGGACCGTGCCCGCGACCACCGTGGAGGCGGCCACCTCCGCCGGGTGCAACACCTGGCAGATCATCACCAAGGTCCAGCTGCCGATGGCACGCGGCGCCCTGACTCTCGCCACCAACCAGGGTCTGATCTACGTGCTGTCGATGGTTGTTGTGGGCGGCCTGGTAGGCGCGGGCGCCCTCGGCTACGACGTCGTGGCCGGCTTCTCGCAGGGGCAGCTGTACGGGAAGGGGCTGGCGGCGGGGCTGGCCATCGTCCTTCTCGGAGTCATGTTCGACCGGATCACTCAGGCAGCGGCGCGGCGTACCAGCGCGTAAGGAGCTAACCCACCATGGCAAGGCAAGCAAAACAGTGGAGAGCCGGTGCGGCCGGCTCAGCCGTCCTCGTCCTCACCCTCACCGCCTGCGGCGGCGCGAAGGTCGGCGACGACTCCTCGGGCTCCGACACCTCTTCCGGTTCTTCCGCGAAGTGCGGCACCTTCAACCTCGCGGTCAACCCGTGGGTCGGCTACGAGGCGAACGCGGCGGTCGTCGCGTACGTCGCGGAGCAGGACCTCGGCTGCAAGGTCACCAAGAAGGACCTGAAGGAAGAGATCGCCTGGCAGGGCTTCGGGACGGGTGAGGTCGACGCCGTCATCGAGAACTGGGGCCACGACGACCTGAAGAAGAAGTACATCACCGACCAGAAGACGGCTGTCGACGCCGGCGCGACCGGCAACGAAGGCCTGATCGGCTGGTACGTGCCGCCGTGGCTGGCCAAGGAGTACCCGGACATCACCGACTGGAACAGCCTCAACAAGTACGCGGCGAAGTTCAAGACCTCCGAGTCGGGAGGCAAGGGCCAGCTCCTCGACGGCGACCCGTCGTTCGTCACCAACGACGAGGCGCTGGTGAAGAACCTGAAGCTGGACTTCAAGGTGGTGTACGCGGGCAGCGAGACCGCGCTCATCCAGGCCTTCCGCAAGGCCGAGAAGAACAAGGAATGGGTGATCGGCTACTTCTACGAGCCCCAGTGGTTCATGGCCGAGGTGCCGCTCGTCAAGGTCAAGCTGCCCGAGTACACGGCGGGTTGCGACGCCGACGCGGAGAAGGTCGCCTGCGACTACCCCGTGTACAAGCTGGACAAGATCGTCAGCGCCAAGTTCGCCAAGTCGGGCAGCCCCGCCTATGACCTGGTCAAGAACTTCACGTGGACGAACGACGACCAGAACACCGTGGCCAAGTACATCGCCGAGGACAAGATGACCCCGGAGGCGGCGGCGAAGAAGTGGGTCGACGCGAACCGGGCGAAGGTCGACGCCTGGATCAAGTAGGGCCTCACGACGCCGGAATCCTGTTGAGCACGGCTGCCCGGTGGGCGGTGCGCACACGCGCGCACCGCCCACCGGGCACTGTCGTGTTCAGGGCTGTCTCCGGCCCCCTTCTGCGCCGTCACGGCACCCCTTGACACCCACCTGCGCGGCAGGCACATTGAGTTGCGCAACCTGAGTCATGTTGCGTAGAAAGCAACTGGCGCTGAGGGTCTGGACTGGTTTTCAACCGGAGGTGCGGCGATGGCGGGACCCCGAGTGGTCATCATCGGAGCGGGCGTCGTCGGCGCGGCACTCGCGGACGAGATCTCCGCGCGAGGCTGGACCGAAGTGACCGTGGTCGACCAGGGGCCGCTGCCCGCCACCGGGGGATCGTCGTCGCACGCCCCGGGCCTGGTCTTCCAGACGAACTCGTCCAAGACGATGACCGAACTGGCCCGCTACACCGTCGAGAAGTTCTGCTCCCTGGACGTCGACGGCAAGCCCTGCTTCCTCCAGGTCGGCGGCCTCGAAGTGGCCACCACCCCCGAGCGACTCACCGAACTGCACCGCCGCCACGGCTGGATCACCGCCTGGGGCATCGAGTCCCGCCTGCTGACCGCCGACGAGTGCGCGGAGCAGCACCCGCTGCTGAACCGCGACAGGGTCCTGGGCGGCCTCCTGGTCCCCACGGACGGCCTGGCGAAGGCGGTCCTGGCCGTGGAAGCGCAGATCCGCCGGGCCACCGAACGAGGTGTGACCTTCCTGCCCCGCCACGAGGTACTGGACGTACAGCAGACGGACGGCCGGGTCACGGGCGTTCTCACGTCCGAGGGCGAGATCGCGGCCGACATCGTCGTGTGCTGCGCCGGCATCTGGGGCCCGAAGATCGCCCGCATGGCAGGCCTGAACCTCCCGCTCACCCCCCTGGCCCACCAGCTGGCCTGGACCGGCCCGGTCCCCGCCCTCGCCGGCCAGACGGAGGAGGCGGTCCGCCCGATCCTGCGCCACCAGGACGCCGACCTCTACTACCGCGACCGCTTCGACGCCATCGGCATCGGCTACTACGGCCACCGTCCGATGCCCGTCTCGGCCGACGACATCCTCTCCGTCGGCGAGGCCGACGCGGCCGGGGCGATGCCCTCGGTCCTGAAGTTCACCGAGGACGACTTCGCGGACGCCTGGACGGAGACGCAGTCCCTGCTCCCCTCCACGAAGGACGCGAAGGTCGAGGAGGGCATCAACGGCCTGTTCTCCTTCACCACCGACAACTTCCCGCTTCTCGGCGAGTCCCCGGACGTCAAGGGCTTCTGGGTCGCCGAGGCGGTGTGGGTGACCCACTCGGCGGGCGTGGGCAGGGCCATGGCCGAGTGGCTGGTCGACGGTTTCTGCTCCTCCTTCGACCTGCACGAGTGCGACCTCAACCGCTTCGAGCCGCACCAGCTGTCCCCGGAGTACGTCCTGGCCCGCGACTGCCAGAACTTCGTGGAGGTGTACGACATCCTTCACCCCCTCCAGCCGTCCGGGCACCCCCGCCCGATCCGTACCAGCCCCTTCCACACCCGCCAGAAGGAACTGGGCGCCTTCTTCCTGGAGGCGAACGGCTGGGAACGCCCGCAGTGGTACGAGGCCAACGCGGCCCTGGTGGAAGGCCGTTCCGTCCCCACCCCCAACGACTGGGCCGCGCAGTACTGGTCGCCGGTCGTCGGCGCCGAGGCCCAGGCGACCCGCGAGACGGTCGCGATGTACGACATGACGGCCCTCAAACGCCTGGAGGTGACCGGCCCCGGAGCCGCCGCCTTCCTGGAGGGCCTGACGACAGGCAAGGTCGCCAAGTCGGTCGGCTCGGTGACGTACACCCTGCTCCTGGACCACGACGGCGGCATCCGCAGCGACATCACCGTCGCCCGCCTCGCCCGCGATCTCTTCCAGGTCGGCGCCAACGGCAACCTGGACCTCGACTGGTTCACCCGCCACCTGCCGGCCGACGGTACGGTCCAGGTCCGCGACATCACCCCCGGCACGTGCTGCGTCGGCCTGTGGGGCCCGCTGGCGCGCAAGGTCCTCCAGCCCCTGACGGACGAGGACTTCTCGAACGACGGCCTGAAGTACTTCCGCGCCAAGCGCGCCTACATCGGCAGCGTCCCGGTGACCGCGATGCGCCTGTCGTACGTCGGCGAACTCGGCTGGGAGCTGTACACCACCGCGGACCAGGGCCAGAAACTCTGGGACACCCTGTGGCAGGCGGCGCAGCCGCTGGGCGGCATCGCGGCGGGCCGCGGCGCCTTCAACAGCCTCCGCCTGGAGAAGGGTTACCGCTCCTTCGGCACCGACATGACGTACGAGCACGACCCGTACGAGGCCGGCGTCGGCTTCGCGGTGAAGCTCGACAAGGGCGACTTCGTCGGCAGGGCGGCACTGGAACGCCGTAAGGCAGACGTGCGACGGAAGCTCACCTGCCTGACCGTCGAGGACCCGCGGTCGGTGGTGATGGGCAAGGAGCCGGTGTACGAGGGTGACCGGGCCGTCGGGTACGTCACCAGCGCCGCCTACGGCCACACGATCGGCAAGGGCATCGCCTACGCCTGGCTGCCGGCCGAACTGGCCACCCCTGGAACGACGTTGCACATCGGCTACTTCGGCCGGCGCGTCGAGGCGACAGTCGCCGGGGAGCCGTTGTTCGACCCGACGATGTCCCGCCTCCGTGGGTAGGCGCTCCGCTGGAGGTGCGGTGACGAACCTGCGGGCCGGTGGGGGCTGGTCGCGCCGTTCCCCGCGCCCCTTTCGGGACGCGGTCGCGCACCCGACTTCGCCGGTCCCGCTCAGGTCCCCCAGCCCACTCACCGCAGAAGACGGAGACGCGCGATGAGCCCCCGTACCCCCGGCGCCGAACTGCCGGAGCACCCCGACTGGCTGTGGCGCACGCCCGAGCCGAAGCGCTCGTACGACGTGATCGTCGTGGGCGGCGGCGGACACGGCCTCGCCACCGCCCACTACCTGGCGAAGAACCACGGCATCACCAACGTCGCCGTCCTGGAGAAGGGGTGGCTGGCGGGCGGCAACATGGCCCGCAACACCACGATCATCCGTTCCAACTACCTGTGGGACGAGAGCGCGGGCATCTACGAGCACGCCCTGAAGCTGTGGGAGGGCCTGGAGGAGGAGCTGGACTACCCGATCCTCTTCTCCCAGCGCGGAGTGCTGAACCTGGCCCACAGCCTCCAGGACGTCCGCGACAGTGTGCGCCGGGTGGAGGCGAACCGCCTCAACGGCGTGGACGCCGAGTGGCTCGACGCGGAGCAGGTCAAAGAGGTCTGCCCGATCGTCAACATCTCACCGGACGTGCGCTATCCGGTGATGGGCGGCACCTACCAGCCGCGCGCCGGCATCGCGAAGCACGATCACGTGGCGTGGGGTCTGGCCCGCTCGGCGGACGCGGCGGGCATCGACATCATCCAGAACTGCGAGGTGACGGGCCTGGACGTGGTCGGCGGCAGGGTGGTCGGAGTCCAGACGACCCTGGGCCCGATCGCGGCGGGCAAGGTGGCCCTGTGCTCGGCGGGCCACACGTCGGTCCTGGCGGCGATGGCGGGCATCGAACTCCCGCTCCAGAGCCACCCGTTGCAGGCACTTGTCAGCGAGTTGCTGGAACCGGTGCACCCGACGGTGGTCATGTCCAACGCGGTGCACGTGTACGTCAGCCAGGCGCACAAGGGCGAGTTGGTGATGGGCGCGGGCATCGACTCGTACAACTCGTACACGCAGCGCGGCGCGTTCCACATCATCGAGGAACAGATGTCGGCGGCCCTGGAACTCTTCCCGGTCTTCGCCCGGGCCCATGTGCTGCGTACGTGGGGAGGCATCGTCGACGTGAGCCCCGACGCGTCGCCGATCGTCGGCCTGACCCCGGTCGACAACCTGTACCTGAACTGCGGCTGGGGCACCGGCGGCTTCAAGGCCACCCCGGGTGTCGGCTGGGTCTACGCGTACACGATCGCCCACGACACCCCCCACCCCCTCAACGCCCCCTTCTCGCTCGACCGTTTCACCACCGGCGCGCTCGTCGACGAGCACGGCGCGGCCGCGGTGGCCCACTAGGGACCCTCAAGGGAGCCGAACGACATGCTGCTCATCCCCTGCCCGTGGTGCGGGCCCCGCGACGAGGCCGAGTTCCACTACGGCGGCCAGGCACATGTGCCGTACCCGGAGGACCCGTCGGCCCTGACCGACGAGGAGTGGGCCCGGTACCTGTTCTTCCGCGACAACCCGAAGGGCCCGTTCGCCGAGCGCTGGAGCCATGCGGCGGGCTGCCGCCGCTGGTTCAACGCGGTACGCGACACGGGGACGAACGAGATCCTGGCGGTGTACCGGGCGGGCGGGGAGCGCCCGACAACTGTTGAGGCAGGGGACGCCCGTCCAGCCTGTCCGCCGACCGTTGAGCCACGGCCGGCCCGATCAGCCCGTCCGCAGCCTGAGGACGAGGCCCCTTCAGGGCCGACCGGGGGCCTGGGGGCAGAGCCCCCGGAAACCTCGGGAAGGGGCGGCGCGGCGGGGGAGGAATCCCAGCCGTTCAGACACCCCACCCGAGGCCGGATCAACCGCGACGCCCGCCTGGCCTTCACCTTCGACGGCACCCGGTACGAGGGCTACCGAGGCGACACCCTCGCCTCCGCCCTCCTCGCCAACGGCATCATCCACACGGGCACCAGCATCAGACTCGGCCGCCCCCGGGGCATCTTCTCCGCCGGCCCGGAAGAACCCAACGCCGTCATCCAGATCGAAGCACCCTTCCCCGAGCCGATGCTCCCCGCCACCACGGTGGAGCTGTACGACGGCCTGGCAGCAACCGGCCTCCCCGGCCAGGGCCGCCTCGCCACCACCCCCGACCCCGCCCGCTACGACGCCGTGCACGCCCACTGCGACCTGCTGATCGTCGGCGCGGGCCCCGCAGGCCTCGCCGCCGCGGCCACAGCCGCCCGCACCGGCGCCCGGGTCATCCTCGCCGACGACCGCCCGGAGCCGGGCGGCAGCCTCCTGGGCACCGGCGAGCACCTCGACTGGCTGGCGGCGACCGCCGCGGACCTGGACGCGGCCCCCGACGTACGTGTCCTGCCCCGCACCACGGTCTTCGGCTACTACGACGACAACCACCTCCTGGCCGTCGAGCGCCGCACCAACCACCTCGGTGCCGCCGCCCCCGAGAACGTCTCCCGCGAACGCGTCTGGCGCATCCGAGCCCGCCGCGTGATCCTCGCCACCGGCGCCCACGAACGCTCGCTGGCCTTCGCGGACAACGACCGCCCCGGAGTGATGCTGGCCGCCTCGGCGCGCACCTACGTGAACCGTCACGGCGTCCTGCCCGGCCGCAGGGCGGTCGTGTTCACCACGAACGACAGCGCCTACGCCGCCGCACTGGACCTGGCCACGGCGGGCGTCGGCATCGCGGCGATCGTCGACACCCGCACCGAGCCGGGGGAGTGGGCGCAGCGCGCGAGGGCGGCCGGCATCGAGGTGCTGGCCGGACACGCCGTCGTCGGCACGGAAGGCGACGCGCGCCTGACCGCCGTAGCGGTCGCCCTGTACGGGGAGTCCACGGAGTCCGGAGAAACCACAGGCCGGCGGGAGTTCGCCGCCGACCTGCTCCTGGTCTCCGGCGGCTGGAATCCGGTGGCGCACCTGTTCAGCCAGGCGGGCGGCAAGCTCCGCTACGACGACACGCTCGGCACCTTCGTCCCGGACACCTGCCGGCAGGCCGTCGAGGTCGCGGGCAGCGCGGCCGGCGCCCCGGACCTGCCCTCGGTCCTCGCCCAGGGAGTCGGCGCCGCGTCCCGCGCGATCGAGGCGGAGGGCCACACACCCGGGACACCCCGCCTCCCGGCCGCGGTCGCCCACCCCCACACCCCGCCCATGCACGTGTACGCCATCCCCGACGCCTCCGACACCCACTCCTTCGTCGACCTCCAGCGTGACGTCAGCGTGGACGACCTGGCCCGCGCCACCGGCGCAGGTATGCGCTCGGTGGAGCACACCAAGCGCTACACGACGGCGGGCACCGCCAACGACCAGGGCAAGACGTCCGGCCTCCTGGCCAGTGGCATCGTCGCCGCGCTGCTCGGCGTCGACATCTCGGCCCTCGGCACGACCACGTTCCGGCCGCCGTACACGCCCGTCTCCTTCGCCGCCCTCGCGGGCCGCGACCGGGGCGCGCTGCACGACCCGGTCCGGACGACCGCCCTGCACACCTGGCATGTCGAGAACGGCGCGCTGTTCGAGAACGTCGGCCAGTGGGAGCGCCCCTGGTACTACCCGCGGGCCGGCGAGGACATGGAGGCGGCCGTACTGCGCGAGTGCGCCGCCGCCCGCGACGGCGTGGCCTTCATGGACGCCTCCACCCTCGGCAAGATCGACGTACAGGGCCCGGACGCCGGCGTCTTTCTCGACCTGCTCTACACCAACATGATGAGCACCCTGAAGGTCGGCATGATCCGCTACGGCGTGATGTGCCGCCCCGACGGCATGGTCTTCGACGACGGAACCGTCATCCGCCTCGCCCAGGACCGCTTCCTGGTCACCACGACGACGGGCAACGCCGCCGCCGTACTGGACTGGATGGAGGAGTGGTCCCAGACCGAGTGGCCTGACCTGCGCGTCCACTGCACCTCCGTCACCGAACAATGGGCCACGGTCGCCCTCGTGGGCCCCCGCTCCCGAGATGTCCTCGGCTCCCTCGCCCCCCGACTGGCCGTGGACAACGCGGACTTCCCCTTCATGGCCTGGCGCGAGACGCTCGTCGCGGGCATCGACGCGCGGGTGTGCCGGATCAGCTTCTCCGGCGAACTGGCCTACGAGATCAACGTGTCGCCGTGGGAGGCCCGCGCCCTCTGGGAGACGCTGTACGAGGCCGGCGCCCCGTACGGCATCACGCCCTACGGCACGGAGACCATGCACGTCCTGCGCGCCGAGAAGGGCTACCCGATCATCGGCCAGGACACCGACGGCACCGTCACCCCGCAGGACCTCGGGATGAGCTGGGTGGTGTCGAAGAAGAAGCCCGACTTCATCGGCAAGCGGTCGTACGCCCGTGCCGACGCAGTCCGCCCCGACCGCAAGCACCTGGTCGGCCTGCTCCCCGACGACCCCGGAACCCTCCTCCCCGAGGGCACCCAGCTGGTCGCCGACAGCGAGTTGCCCGCGCCGCCCGTCCCGATGCTCGGCCATGTCACCTCCAGCTACCGCAGCGCCGCCCTGGGCCGGACCTTCGCGCTCGCCCTGGTCAAGGGCGGCCGGGAACGCGTCGGTGAGCGCCTGTACGCACCCGTGGGCGACCGCCTGGTCCCGGTGACCGTCGCGAGCCCCGTCCTCTACGACCCCGAGGGAGCCCGCCGAGATGGCTGACACCACCGCGATGGCCGACACGACCGCCCTGAGCGCCGCCCCGCTCCGCGGCGCCCAGTCCTCCTTGTCTCCCCTGTTGCTCTCGTCCCCCGTGTCTCCTCTGTCGGACGCGGCCGGCCGCCTGGCCGCCGCCACCCGCACCTCCGGGGGCGCGATCCGGCTGGCCGAACTCCCCTTCCTGGCCCAGATCGACGTGCGCCTCGACGCCAAGGGGGCGGCGGCGGACGCCGTCGGACTCGCGCTGGACCTCCCGCTGCCGCTGGCTCCCAACACCGTCGTAAGGGCAGGGGAGTCCGTCGCTCTGTGGCTGGGCCCGGACGAGTGGCTGCTCGTGGGCCCGCCCGGCAGCGAACGGGATCTGGAAGGTCGTATCAGGGAGGCGGCCGGGGACGAGCCGGTGTCCGTCACCGACGTCTCCGCCCAGCGCACCACGCTCCTCGTCACGGGCCCCCGCGCCCGCGATCTGCTGGCCCACGGCTGCCCCCTGGACCTGCACCCGCGTGCCTTCGGCGCCGGCCGCTGCGCCCAGACGACCCTGGGCCGCACCCAGGTGGTGCTGGTCGCGCGGGACGAGCCCAGGGCCGGATTCTGGGTGCTGGTCCGCTCGTCCTTCGCCGGCTATCTGACGGACTGGCTGCTCGACGCGGCTACGGAGTACGTGGGTGAGAGCTCCTGGCCCGGGGGCCCGTGGTGATAACCGGACAGCTGTCCGCCGCGTTCTTCCAGTAGTGGACAGCTGTCCGGTTGGTCTGTGTACACGGAGAACCCCTCGCCATGAAGCTGCTCGTCCTCGGCGCGGCCGGTCCCACCGGCCGCCATCTCGTCGATCTGGCCTGTATGCCGGTGACTCGGTCACCGCACTCGTGCGCAACCCGGCCGCTCTGGACGATCTCGCCGGGCAGGTCACGCTGCACACCGGCGACGCCACCTCGCCCCACGACGTCTCCGCAGCGGTGGCGGGGCAGGACGCCGTCGTCCCCGCCCTCGGCGTGGGCACCTCCCTGCGCGCGAACGACCTGTTCGAGGCTCAGTCCGGCCGGCACCACGGCCGCCGCCCTGTCGGGAGTTGCTGCGGCGCTGTCGACGCCGAGGCCGTCGGTGGAGGAGGCCTCACCACCCTTTCCGTAGACGGCCGTTTTCCGTAGGACGGCCGTTGGAAGCTCCGCACTTGCATGGACTCGGACGGGGCGTGATCCGGCTTCCTGCGTCGGCAGGGCTGCTGCGGCGCAGACCGCCCACGCTGTGGCACGAGGGGTCGATCCTGGGGGACGGGCGGCTGGGCGCCATGGTGCAGGAGCTGGGTGCGAACGGTATCCGCTTCACCGTCCAGCACGGGTGCAGTCCAGCACCACCGCCCGGAGTTCGGCAGGGCCTCATCGGGTCGTCGACGAATGGTGAGGGGCGCCCTGGGTTAGGGCGCCCCTTACTCATCTCGCTTTTCTCCTCAAGAGGATGAGGCAGTGTTTTCGCTCAGCCCTCGCACATCGACTTGGACTGCGACGGCGAGCGCTTGTCAGTGGGGCTTGTGACCGCCCTTCTCCCCATAGTCGCCGTGATCGCCGTGATCGCCGTGATCGCCGTGGCCACCGTGATCGCCGTGGCCACCGTCAGGTCCCGCAGGACCCTGTGGCCCTTCGGGGCCTTGAGGCCCGGTGTCTCCCTTGGGGCCTTCAGGTCCGGTGGGTCCTACGGGTCCGGCGGGTCCCTGGGGTCCGGTGTCTCCCTGGGGTCCTGTGGGGCCGGACGGTCCTGCGGGACCGGTGG
>NZ_JAVFVX010000077.1:22927-24791 GCF_033441795.1 Streptomyces sp. ADMS
CTTCAGGTCCGGTGGGTCCTGCGGGACCGGTGGGACCGGCGGGACCGGTGGGGCCCACGGGTCCGGCGGGGCCAGTCACGCAGATCGGCGTTGTGATGACGTTGTCGTCCAGCGTCACCGCGCCGGTCTGCGCAAGGGCTCGGCCCTGGATCTCGGCGCCGGTCGTCACCGTGATGGATTCCTGGGCCAGGATGGTGCCCACAAAGGTGGAATTGGTCCCGAGGGTGGCGGAACTGCCCACCTGCCAGAACACGTTGCAGGGCTGCGCGCCGTTGACGAGGACGACGCTGCTCGCCGAAGCGGTGGTCAGCGTCGATCCGGCCTGGAAGATGAAGACGGCGTTGGGGTCACCCTTGGCATTGAGGGTGAGAGCTCCGGTGAGTCCCATCGATGACGTGGCCGTGTAGACGCCGGGCACCAGTACCTGTCCGCCGAGATCGGCCGTAACGGCAGCCCCGGGTCCCCGGCCGGCCGCGTTGGTGTAGGCGGTGCCCAGATCCGTCTTCGCCTGAATGGCCTCGGCGTCGGCCACGTGCAGATCACCGAAGATCTGTCCGGGGCCGGCGGGCGTCGACGACGAGAAGCCCGTCACCGAGGAGCCCGGACTGAGCCCCACGTCGCCGTTGATGACGGTGGGACCGGTGTTGGTGATCGTTGAACCGGCCAGGACCGCGTAACTCTTGGCGGTCCCCAGCTCAACGGGGGCTTCCGCAGCCTGCGCGGTGGTGCTCCAGGCCAGCGTGGCCGTGGCCAGCAGTACTACTCCGGGCACCAGCGCGAGACGCGCCTTGAGTCGGCGGTGTATGCGGGTTCTGCTTGGCGGAGGGGATGGCGTGGCAGCCGCTGTCATAGGACTCACCTTTCTTTGTCGCCGTTGAGCTCAGTCGCCCCCACGCAAGGGGGCCCGAACTTCCGTAGTGAGTTCCGGTCGGACCGGGAGCGAGCACCTGTCCGTTGGGTGATGAACCATCACTCATCGCCTAAAAGCTAACAATGGCTTTATAACGTACATAAAGATAAGCGGCCGAAGGGGGTGCATGGAGTGCGTTGTTCACTCTGCCGGTGGTGTCGGTGCTCGATTCCGAGCCATCGGCTGGTTCTCGTGCCGGACCTCCGTCGAGTCCGGTCCAGACGCCCGACCAGCCTGTGACTCTTTGGCCCGGCGGGCGCACGGGACGTGGTTCAGCGTCTCGGGAACTCTGTGTGTGCCTGTGGTTTTCAGGCTTCTCGGACGCGGTGTGGTCGTCTGCGGTTGCCGCCGGGTGGTCCGTCGCCGCCTCGATGAGGGTGAGGGGGTGGAAGGCCCGACCGCATGCTCACCCTCATCGAGGCGGCGACGGACAGGCCGGAGGTCTCCTGATGCCCACCACGACCGAGATCGCCGACCCGGCGGGGCCCCGCACCGGCCGCCGGACTCCGCCGACCTGTCCTTCCTTGCCCGGGCGACGAACCGACCCCGCAGTTGTTCGGCGACCTCTCCTTCGGCGGCTACGCGGCGGTGGTCCTGGCGATCGTCCTCGTTGCCCGGCTTCGCTGCTCATCTCGCTGCTGGGTACGACGATCTCCCGAAAGGAGAGGCTGGTGGCGGCCTGGTTCGGTCCGAAGGGCTTCGCCCCGGTCGTCTACGGCCTGCTCGTGCCGCAGTCCGGCAGAGCGCGACGGCGGCGCGGTCGGGCTGCTCGGCGCGATCACTGAGGACGTCGTGCTGGAGCACTTCACCGGAGGACCGTGAACGACTGGCAGAACAGGTCGGCGGTCGTCGTCTCCGCCGGCGCGTACGCCCTGATCATCAGCGAGACGATTCACCGTGTAGCCGTAGCCGTAGCCGTAGCCGTAGCCGTAGCCGTAGCCGTAGCCGTAGCCG
>NZ_JAVFVX010000077.1:24891-37798 GCF_033441795.1 Streptomyces sp. ADMS
CGTAGCCGTAGCCGTAGCCGTAGCCGTAGCCGTAGCCGTAGCCGTAGCCGTAGCCCGGCCCGATGCCGGCGATCGGGGCGGCCGACGACGGGCCGGCGTTCCGGACACCGCGCCGGCTCACCGGCCCGTCCCGTGATCAGCTCATGCCGTCCGGCACGCCGGGCGTGCGCAAACGATCAGACAGCCGCAACCGGGGAGCCGTGATCGACAGCGCGCGAACCGCCCTCGTGGTGACTCGTCGGACGTCACTCCTCGTCGTCGGGCCACCCGAGGAGCCGGGCCCCGATCACCGCGGTCTGCAGGGTGTAACGGTGGACGGGATCGCCGGGGTCGGCGCCGGTGAGCTTGTGGATGCGCTCAAGACGGTAGGTGAAGGCCCGCACGCTGAGGCTCAGGCGCCGGGCAGCCTCGGCGGCGACGCAGCCGGAGTCGAAGTACGCCGTCAGCGTCTCGACAAGGGGCCGCGCACCGCCTCGTGCGCCCAGCAGGGGGCCGAGGGTGCTGTCGACGAGGTCGGCCATGGCCTGCCGGTCGCGGGTCAGCACCGGGTAGACGAGGAGATCGGCCGCGCGCAGCACGGGCTCGTGAATCTGCAGCCGGCCCGCCAGGTCGAGGGCGTTGAGTGCCTCTTCGTAGGAGTGCACGACGCCACCTGCACCGGGGTGGGGACGTCCGATGGCGACCTGGCCGCCCTCGGTGGCCGCGTACGCCTGCTTGGCGAAGAAGGTCAGGACGTCGTCCTGGTCCCCGGGCGCGATGCAGACCAGTCTGCCGTCCTTGGTGGTGAGCAGAATGCGCCGCTCGCCGAACCGGCTGACCACGGCGCTCTCCACCTGCCGGGTGGCCGGATCGGTCTCCTCGACGGGCTTGTCGCCCTGCGCGACGGCCACGGCGTGGGCGCGGGAGAGGAGCAGACCGAAGCGTTCGGCCCGCTCGGACAGGCGGCCCAGGTCGCTGCGGCCGTAGAGCAGGTCGTCGATGAACTCCCGCCGCACCGCCTCCTCCTGCCGCACGGCGAGTTGCTGTGCCCGCTCGTGCCCTTCGGCGAAGGCGTCGATCGCCTGCTCGACGGCGGCGAGCGCGGTTTCACCGGCCGAGGCGGACAGGACGGGCCAGTGATCGCGGGCCACGGCCAGGTGTCGACGAACGACGGCCCGCATGCCGAAGCCGGCCTCCGCAGCGCGTTCTCCCTGGGTCCGCAGGGATTCCAACTCACCCCTGGTGAAGCGGCGACCCGTCGCGCACACGTCGGCCAGTATCTGGACATACCCCTCCAGATACTCGTCGGGGACCTTCCGCCCTGTCACACGCCCTCCTGGTTTCCTGACGCCTTGCCTACGCATTCCTGACGCATGCTGAACAAGACTGGCAGATCAGGGGCCGGGGAGGAGTCCGGTATCAGGGGCGCTCGCGATTTCCCGGTGCGGCCGAAGGTGATGGCGGCCAAACCGCTGTGGTCCGTGGCGAGTTCGCGGGTGCCTGGGCCGTTCACGGGCTCCGCGTCACTCGGGTGGTTCGGTCGGCGCGTTCCCAGGAGCCCCGCCGGCCCCTGACAGGCGGCGGCTGCCGTCCGCCGTGCCCGTCCGGCCTCGCCGGACCACGGACCGGAACCCGCAGCGATGTGTCGACCTCCGGCATCAAGAAAACGTCAAGACTGCCGGAACACGGCAATGCGCCGCAAGGCATGCCCAGTTCAAGATGGTGGCGGCAGCAACACGGGATTCGGGAGCCGGACTTAGGGGGGTGGGGGCATGGGGCAGATCGCCGACGCCGCCGTGCGGTTCCCCACCGTCACCCTCACCTCGGCCCTGGTCGTCGCTCTCGGCTTCTGGCTGCTGGTCCTGCTGGGCCGGGCCGACGTGCGCGCCTTCGATGCCGACGCCCCGTCGCTGACCAGGTCTCTCGGCGGGATACCGGCCGCTGTCGCAGCCTCCGTCGTGGTCCTCAGTGCCTGGCTGGTCAGCCTCACCGGAACGGTCCTGATGGACCTGGCACGCCTGACCGGTCCCGGCGGCGCGGCGGCCCGGGTCGCGCTGCTCGCCGTGTCCACCCTCGTCGCGTGGCCGGTGACACGAAGGTCCGCGGTCCCTCTCGCCAGGCTGCTCCCGGGGCGCCCGGGGTCGTACCGAGGGGCTGCCGCGACCAGTACACCGTACGACCCCGGCAGTCCCCACACGCGCGGCTGAACCGTCCACGGGGCCGCACGGCCGCACCACGTCCTCATGCCCGCCGCGCGCGTGACGCACGTCGTACGCACACCTGACGCACCTGCCCGCAGTCGAGCGGGCCGCCCAGCCTCGCCGTCGAGGCGCCAACTCCTCGCTGACTTCAAGGATTTCGTATGGATGCCTTCACCGTGGGCGTCGGCGTGCTCATCGCCGCCTGCCTGCTCGTCGCGATCGCCGTGTTCTTCGTCGTCTCCCGGCTGTTCCGCAAGGTGGAGCAGGGCAAGGCGCTGATCGTCTCCAAAGTGCGCAAGGTCGATGTGACCTTCACCGGTCAGGTGGTCCTGCCGGTGCTCCACAAGGCCGAGGTGATGGACATCTCGGTGAAGGCCATCGAGATCACCCGGGCCGGCAAGGAGGGGCTGATCTGCCAGGACAACATCCGGGCCGACATCCGGATCTCGTTCTTCGTGAAGGTGAACAAGACCGTCGAGGACGTCATCAAGGTCGCCCAGGCCGTCGGCACCGTGCGCGCGAGTGACCGCAACACGCTGCAGGAGCTGTTCCACGCGAAGTTCTCCGAGGCGCTGAAGACCGTCGGCAAGCAGATGGACTTCACCGACCTGTACACCAAGCGCGAAGAACTCCGCTACAAGATCATCGAGTTGATCGGCATCGACCTCAACGGTTACCACCTGGAGGACGCGGCGATCGACTACCTGGAGCAGACGCCGCTCACTCAGCTGGACCCGGCCAACGTCCTCGACGCCCAGGGCATCCGCAAGATCACCGAGCTGACGGCCGTGGAACACGTACGCACCAACGAGGCCCAGCGCACGGAGGAGAAGGAGATCACCCGGCAGAACGTCGACGCCCGCGAGGCCATCCTGGAGCTGGAGCGCCGGCAGGCGGACGCGGAGATCAAGCAGAGGCGGGAGATCGACACCGTACGGGCCCGTGAGGAGGCCGAGACGGCACGGGTCATGGAGGAGGAGCGGCTGCGTGCCCAGGGCGCCTTCCTCAGGACCGAGGAGCAGCTCGGTGTGCAGCGGGAGAACCAGGCCCGTGAGGTCGCCGTCGCGGCGAAGAACCGCGAGCGGGTCATCGCCATCGAGAGCGAGCGCATCGAGAAGGACCGGCAGCTCGAGGTCATCGCGCGGGAGCGGGAGACGCAGCTGACGCAGATCGCCGCCTCCAAGGAGGTCGAGGCCGAGAAGCGGGAGATCGCCGAGGTCATCCGCGAGCGAATCGCGGTGGACCGTACGGTCGCCGAGCAGGAGGAGGCCATCAAGAAGCTGCGGGCCGTGGAGGAGGCCGAGCGCGATCGGCAGACCGTGATCATCGCAGCCGAGGCCGAGGCGCAGGAGAAGCTGGTCAAGGACATCAAGGCGGCCGAGGCCGCCGAGCAGGCCGCCGTCCACCATGCCGCCGAGGAACTCACCCTGGCCGAGGCCCGGTTGAAGTCGGCCGACCTCGACGCGCAGGCCAAGCTGCGGCTGGCCGAGGGCGTCCAGGCGGAGGCCGCCGCCGAAGGGCTCGCGGCCGTCCAGGTCCGTGACAAGGAGGCCGAGGTCATCGAGAAGGCCGGCCGTGCGGAGGCCGGGGTGGCCGAGGCTCGGATGCGGGCCGAGGCGGAGGGCGCCCGGGTGAAGGCGCTCGCCGAGGCCGAGGGCATCGGCGAGAAGCTGAAGGCGGAGGCAGCCGGTCTGACCGAGAAGGCCGCGGCGATGGCCGCGCTCGACGAGGCGTCCCGCGGTCACGAGGAGTACCGGCTGCGGCTGCAGGCCGAGAAGGACATCCGGCTCGCCGGACTCGACGTGCAGAAGCACGTCGCCGAGGCACAGGCCACGATCCTCGCCACCGGACTGGAGAACGCCGACATCAACATCGTCGGCGGGGACTCGGTCTTCTTCGACCGCCTCGTCTCCTCGATCGCGCTCGGCAAGAGCGTCGACGGGTTCGTCCAGCACTCCGAGACGGCCCAGGCCCTCGCGGGGCCCTGGCTGAACGGCTCGTCGAGCTTCACCGACGACCTCAGCCGCGTCCTCGGCTCGGTCTCCACGGCGGACGTGCAGAACCTGACCGTCTCCGCCCTGCTGATGAAGCTGATGAAGACGGGCGGAGCCGATTCCGGCGCCCTGGAAGAGCTGCTCGGCAAGGCCGGCGAACTGGGTGTCGCCGACGCCTCGCTCGCAGCCCTGAACGGCAGCGCCAGGGTCTGACAGGCCGCGGTCCGGAGCTGCCGCACAGGGGACGGCAGCTCCGGACCGCTTTTTTCCTACTTTCTGAGAGGGACGCCATGACCACCGGCCTGGACACCGGCACGTACGAGGTGCTGCGCGACCGCCTCACCGCGCAGGCCGCCGAACTCGCCCGCCGAGCCGAGGCACTCAACGCCCGGCGGACCGAGGAGTTCGGCTCCACCCGGCTGGAGCTGACGAGCACCCAGCGGCTGCGCACCGAGCACAACTGCGTGCCCCGCGACATCGTCGCCGTCGGCGGGGTTCTGCTCTTCGGCCACAACGTCTTCCTCGGCCGGGGGCCCGAGACGGCCGTCGGCGATGTCTTCGGCCTGCACGACCGCGACCTGAACCGGCTGCCCGACGACGCCGTACCCGGCCTGCTGGACGACCCGGCGTTCGTCCGTGAGTTCGCCGCGCTCTACCGCTACTACCGGCAGGCCCATCTGCTCCAGCTTCGCCGCGTCGAGGGCAGATTGCTGGCGGTCTTCCAGACCGGGGAGAAGACGGGGGACATCCGCGTCCTGCGCTGGGCCGTGACCGACGACGGCCAGGTGTCCTTCCTGGACGCGCGCGGGGACCGCGACGAGCATCTCAACGTATTCCCGCCCGCCCACGACTTCGAGTGGACCGTCACCGCCCGGGAGGACCACGTCCTCGGCCGCCACCCGCACGTCTCCATCGAGGGCGAGGTCTTCGTCGAGACCGTCGGCGGCACCCTCACCGTCAAGGTCGAGAACAACACGGAGACCGGCGAGGGGATCTACACCGAGCCGGTCGACGAGCCGCTGCAGTCCCTTGCCGACGCCGATATCGCGTACGCGCGCGTGGGCGCCCTGGTCCTGCTCCGCGTGCGTCCCTACAAGGAGGACACCGACCGCCACCTGGTGTTCAACACGCTCACCAGGACGGTCGTCCGCCTGGACGGCGTCGGGCAGGCGTGCCGTCGGCTGCCCGAGGACCAGGGCATCGTCTTCCCCGGCGGGTACTGCCTGGCCACGGGCACGTACAAGACCTTCGACGGCGTCGCCGCCCCCCTGGACACGGCAGCATTGGAGTTCGAGCGAGTGGTCCGCTCGCCCAACGGCGAGGACGTCCTGTTCGCCTTCCACGCGCGCGTGGAAGGCCGCAGCCTGCTGCTGCCGTACAACGTGATCCGCAAGGAGGTCGCGACCCCGTTGTCCTGCCACGGCTGGGCGCTCTTCGACGACGGCGCGCTCGTCGTGCTGCGCGCGGACAGCGACGAACCGCAGCGCGTCCACCCCGTTCAGCTCTGGAACTCGCCCTTCGTCTCCGACACCCACGCCGCCGCCCGGCCGGCCGGCACCGGCCCGCTCGCCCGGGTCGGCAACGCCGACCTCGTGCGCGGTGTCTCCGACTGCCTGTCCATCACCCGCGCGGTCGCCGGGACGACCCCTACGAGCGAGGTGTACGAGGCACTGGCCGCCGCCTGCGTCCGGGCGGCGGACTCCTACCACTGGCTGGGCGAGCCCGAACTCGGGGCTCTGCACGAGCCGCTCACGCAGGTGCGGGCCACCGCTGAGCAGGTCCTGGCCGAGTTCGAGACCGTTCAGACCCTCACCCGGCAGGCCGCCGACGCGCTCACGGAAGCCGGAGAGCGGGTCGCCGCCCTTTTACGGCGTCTGCGCGGCGAGGCCCCGCGCGGCGCCGCCGCCTGGATGAGCGGCCTGACCGAACTGCGCCACGCCCAGGGCCACCTGCTCACGCTCAAGGACCTGCGGTACGCCGACGCCGCGCGCATCGACGAACTCGCCGCCGGCGCCGAGGCCGACCTCGCCACCTTCGGACAGCGGGCCGTCACCCACCTCGCGCGTGAGGACGCCTTCACCGACCACCGGGCCGCCATCGAGCAACTCGTCACCGACACCGAGGCGATCACCACCGTCGCCGGGGCCGAGCCCGTCGCCGCCCGCCTCGACGAACTCGCCGACGGGCTGCGGACCGTGACCGAGGTCGTCGCGGGTCTCGACATCGGCGACGCCACCGTCCGTACGTCCGTCCTGGGACGGATCGCCGAGATCCTCGGCGGCGTCAACCGGGTCCGTGCCCTCCTCGACGGGCGCCGCCGCGCACTCCTCGACCGTGAAGGGCGCGCCGAGTTCGCCGCCGAGTTCGCCCTGCTCGGGCAGGCGGTCACCGGCGCGCTCGCCGTCGCGGACAGCCCCGAGGCCTGCGACGAGCAACTCGCCCGCCTGCTTGTCCAGTTGGAGAACCTGGAGTCCCGGTTCGCGGAGTCCGACGACTTTCTCGGCGACCTCGCGGACAAGCGCGACGAGGTCCATGACGCGTTCTCCGCCCGTAAGCAGACCCTCGCCGACGCCCGTGCCCGCCGCGCCGAACGCCTCGCCGACTCGGCGTCCCGGATACTGCGCACCGTCACCCGTCGCGCCGCCGTGCTCGCCGACACGGACGCCGTCACCACGTACTTCACCTCGGACCCCATGGTCGCCAAGGTCCGCCGCATCGCCGACGAACTGCGCGAACTCGGCGACCAGGTCAGGGCGGAGGAACTCGACGGCCGCCTCAAGTCCGCCCGTCAGGAGGCCCGCCGGTCCCTGCGCGACCGCACCGACCTCTACACCGACGACGGCCGCACCCTCCGCCTCGGCGCCCACCGCTTCGCGGTCAACACCCAGCCCCTCGACCTCACCCTCGTCCCGCACGGCGAGGGACTGGCCCTCGCCCTGACCGGCACCGACTACCGCTCCCCGGTCACCGCCCCCGACTTCGCCGCCACCCGCCCCTACTGGGACCGTCCGCTGCCGTCGGAGTCACCCGAGGTCTACCGCGCCGAACACCTCGCCGCCCGGCTGCTGGACGAGCACGGTCCGGCGGCACTGGAGGCGGCAGACCTGCCCGACCTCGTACGGCGAGCCGCGGAGGCGGCGTACGACGAGGGATACGAGCGCGGAGTCCACGACCACGACGCGGCCCTGGTCCTCGCCACCCTCCTGCGCCTGTACGCGGAGGCGGGCACCCTGCGCCACGAGCCCGCGGCCCGCGCCACCGCCCAGTTGTTCTGGGCCCACGGCAGGACCGACGAGGCCCGGCAGGAGTGGCAGCGGCGCGCGGTCTCGCTGGCCCGTGCACGGGACACGTTCGGCCTGGCGCCCGCGATCGACGATCTGCGGCAGGAGCTTGCGGAGGCGATCGGCAACCAGGCGGCGGCCGCCTACCTCTTCGAGGAGCTGACGAGCGGTCCCGACGGCTTCGTCGTCAGCGCGGGCGCCCGCACCCTGCTCGACAAGTTCCGCCGCACCGTGGGCTCGTCGGCCTACGACGACGACCTCGCCGCAGTCGGCGACCTGGCCGCACGCAAGCAGCTCGTCGAGGCGTGGCTGTTCTCGTACGCAGCGTCGACCGGCACGGACCCCACCCCCGGCGACCTGGCCGAGGCGGTGGCCGCCGAACTCTGCCCCGACCTGGCCCGCTACGACTCCGACGCGCCGCTGACCGGCACGGTGGAGGGGCTGCTCGGCGCCCACCCCCGCATCACCGACCGTTCCCTGTCCCTCCGCGTCGACGAGTTCCTCGCCCGCACCCACGCGTTCCGCTCGTACGACGTCCCGGCGCACCGCGCCTACCAGCGCCGCCGAACGGAGCTGGTGGCCGCCGAACACGGCCGGCTCCGCCTGGACGAGTACCGGCCCCGGGTCATGTCCGCTTTCGTGCGCAGCAGGCTCATCGACGAGGTCTACCTTCCGCTCATCGGCGACAGCCTCGCCAAGCAGCTCGGCACCACGGGCGACACGAAACGCACCGACACCGGCGGTCTGCTGCTGCTCGTCTCTCCGCCGGGCTACGGCAAGACGACCCTCATGGAGTACGTCGCCGACCGCCTCGGCCTGATCCTCGTCAAGGTCAACGGCCCCGCCCTCGGGCACGCGGTCACCTCCCTCGACCCGGCCGAGGCCCCGAACGCGACGGCCCGCCGAGAGGTCGAGAAGATCAACTTCGCGTTGGAGACGGGCAACAACACCCTCCTCTACCTGGACGACATCCAGCACACCTCGCCCGAGCTCCTGCAGAAGTTCATCCCGCTGTGCGACGCCACCCGCCGCATGGAGGGCGTACGGGACGGGGAGCCGCGCACCCACGACCTGCGCGGCAAACGCTTCGCCGTCTGCATGGCCGGCAACCCCTACACGGAGTCCGGCGCGCGCTTCCGGGTGCCCGACATGCTGGCCAACCGCGCCGACGTCTGGAACCTCGGCGACGTCCTGACCGGCAAGCAGGACGCCTTCGCGCTCAGCTTCGTCGAGAACGCCCTCACCGCGAACCCGGTCCTCGCCCCGCTCGCCGGCCGCGACCGTGCCGACCTCGACCTGCTCATCCGCCTCGCGCAGGGCGACACCACGGCCCGCGCGGACCGGCTCACCCACTCCCTCGCGTCCGCCGAACTGGAGCACGTCCTGGCCGTGCTGCGCCACCTGCTCACGGCCCGCGCGACGGTCCTCGCGGTGAACGCCGCGTACATCGCCTCGGCCGCCCGGACCGACGCCACCCGCACCGAGCCGCCCTTCCAGCTCCAGGGCTCCTACCGCAACATGAACAAGATCGCCCAGCGCATCCAGCCCGTCATGAACGACGCCGAACTGTCCGCGCTGATCGACGACCACTACCGGGCCGAGGCCCAGACCCTCACCGCCGGTGCCGAGGCCAACCTGCTGAAACTGGCGGAACTGCGCGGCACGCTCACGTCTGAGCAGGCCGCCCGGTGGGCCGACATCAGGACCACGTACGTCCGCACCCAGGCGCTCGGCGGACCGGAGGACGACCAGCTCACTCGCGCGATCGCCGCCCTCGGCCTCCTCGCGGACCGCATCGCCGCCGTCGAGTCCGCCATCACCCGCGCCACCGATCCACGCCACCTCATGGCCAACCCGACGGCCCGACACGCCGTACGACCGCACGGCGAGAGGCACGACTGAGAGGACGCCGTGAACCAGCCGTGGCCGACATCGTCTGCGCCGACATCGTCTTCGCGACAGGGGGTTGATGACCGCCCTCGCCTGGACAGATCCGTGGCTCGCTGTCATCCCGGCACTCGTCACCATGGGACGGCTCATCAGGTCTACGGACGACTGCAGGCAGGCTGTTGCCAGCCCGCCTGAAACCGTCCTGTGTCACCGGCGAGCGGGCCAGGTCATTGACGCGAAACACACGCGGCGGCATCGGTAGAACCATCGTGTGGGGGAGAACAGACCACGGCCCCGCCGGGAAGACGACATCAGGACCGCTCGCCGATGCCCTGGTCCGCGGCCCGAGAACGCTCGGCACTCCGCCGGAACCGGTCGCTGAGCTGTGACCCGGCGATGAGCCCCGCCGCGAACAGCAACAGGCCCGCCTCCGAGACAGGCGTGAGGAGCATCGCGTCCTCCCCGGCCAGCCCGCTCCACCGTCCCAGGGGGACGACCAACCCACCCACCCACATGACCAGCAGGGCGACGCCCCGGACACGGATGCCCCAGGGCGTCGTACGACTGCGGACCCGCTTGGGCGCCCAGCCCCGCAACGTGGCGACCGACAGGGGCAGTACGAAGGCAGACCAGCCGACCAGCCACAGCCACAGGAACACGTCCACACTCCCTCTTCGCAGCGGCCCGGCGACCGAGAGCGCCCCGCAGCCGCTGTCCGGCACGCGCCGCTGTCCGGCACGCGCCGGCGTCCGTCCCGGAGGAGCCCGGGCGGTTCGCAACCGCCCGGGCTCCCACCGCTGTCCGTCCGATGTCAGCCGGCGATCTCGATCTTGCCGTTGGCCTCGGCGGACGCCGCGGTCTCGGGCTGCGCACCGCCGTTCCGCTGGGTGATGTTCTTCAGCAACTCGGCGAAGTCGACTCCGGTGGTGGAGCTCAGCAACTCGACGCCCTGGGCGACGTTGTCGGCGACCGTGCGGGAGAGCTGGCCGGCGCCGTCGGTGGAGATGACGGTCATCTTGTCGATGGCACTGAGCGGCTCGGACGCCTTGGCGACGACCTGCGGCAGGACCTCGACGAGCATCTGCAGCACGGCCGCGTCGCCGTACTGGGCGAACGCGTCGGCCTTCTTCTGCATGGCGTCGGCCTCGGCCGCACCCCTGGCGCCGATCGCTGCGGCCTCCGCCTCCCCCTCGATACGGACCGCGTCGGCGAGCGCGGCACGGTGCGCCTTCTCGCCCTCACCGGTCAGCCGGGACCGCTGAGCGTCCGCCTCGGCCTCCTTGACCAGGGCGATACGGCGGGCCTCGGCCTCCTGCTCGGCCTGGTACCGGGCGGCGTCGGCGGGCTTGCGGACCTTGGTGTCCAACTCGCGGTCGGTCAGCGCGGCCTGGTGCTCGGCGACCTTCTCCTGCTCAACGAGCACCTCCTGCTGCCGGGCCGCCTCGGCCAGCGGACCGGCCGCCGCGGCACGAGCCGCGGCCTCGTCGGTTTCCGCCTTGATCTCCGCCTGCTTCAGCGCGAAGGTCCGCTGGGCGATCGCGATCTCCTCCTCCGCCTTCAGCCGGGCCTGCTCGGCCGCGCGCCGGGCGACCGCCTCGGCGATGTCGGCCTCCTGCTTGGCGCGGGCGGCCTCGGGGCGGCCGAGGTCCTCCAGGTAGGAGCCCTCGGTGGTGATGTCCTGGATCTGGAAGGCGTCCAGCACCAGGCCCTGCCCGGACAGGCTCGCCTCGGCCTCCTCGGCGACCTGACCGGCGAACACGGCCCGGTCGCGGATGATGTCCTCCACCGACATCCGGCCGACGATGGCGCGCAGCGCGCCGGAGAGTACTTCCTGGGTGAAGCCGACGATGCCGTCCTGCTGCATCAGGAACCGCTGCGCGGCGGCCCGGATCGAGTCCTCGGTGCCGCCGACCTTGACGATCGCGACACCCTCCAGGTGAGCCTTCACCCCGCGCAGCGTCACCGCGCCGCGCACCGCGACCGGAATGTGCCGCGAGGACAGGTCGAGGGTGAACTTCTGCTGTACGAACGGCACGACGAACACGCCGCCGCCGACCACGACCTTCTGGCCGCTGTTGTCTGTGAAGATCCGGCCGGTCTCCGGATCGGTGGACTTCTTGCCGCGCCGCCCGGTGACGATGAACGCCTGGCTCGGACCCGCGACCTTGTAGCGGGTGACGACGACCAGGCCGAGCAGGATGAGGAGTACGACGACCCCCACCACGGCGAAGACGACTGGATTCATGATGATTCCCCCTCAGCCCTCCCAGGGGACGGCGGATCGATACGGGTTCGTGTGAAGAGAACAGGCACCGGCGCGTGGGCCGGTGTGACAGGTGCGGCCGGGGGTGTGGGGTGCGGTCAGCGCTCCACGGGACGTACGGACACCGCTGTCCGGGACAGCGTTCCCTCCACCCAGACCTCGGTCCCCCGGGCCACTGGCGCCGGACTCTTCGCGGAGAGTTTCACGGGTTGCCCGGCCAGATGGACCAGCACCTCACCGAAGCCATCGGCCGGGATCGCCGTGACCACGGATGCGGAGGTGCCGATCAGATCGTCGTGGCGCGGAGCCGCACCGGAGCGGTCGCGCAGGAGCGCCTGGCTGAGGCGGTACGCGAGCCAGCCCGTGGCGAGTCCGGCCGGCGTGCCGATCGCGGTCGCACCGACCGCGCCGACGCCCGTGGTGCCCATGGCGATCGCACCGGAGAAGCCGAGCATGGAGACGAATCCGGCGATGACCGGAAGCGAGAGGAGCCCGTCGAAGAGACCGTCCAGCAAGCCGACGCTCTCAAAGAGTCCTTCCAGGACGCCGTCGAAGACGAGGGACAGCACCAGGAGCACGACTCCCGCGATGCCGAGACCCAGAAACCAGCCCATCCGCCCCCACCGCCTTTTCCCCGTGCCACCGCGCCATTACCGAATGCTCACATGCGCGAGCCGGTCCTGGCATTGCCTGCTCCCGGCAATCTTTACGTGTTTTTGATGCCGGACTCTGCACGGGCTGCCCTGGCCCGAGCCGGGAGGATCGATGTCAGGTTCGGCACGCGTGCCGGAGGGTCGTCGAAGGGCGACGCAAGCACCGCGGCCCCTCCCTGCCTCATGGGGCCACATCCTTTCGACAAGCAAGTAGGTCTCGCGAGATCCGGGCGTTCCTGGCGAACTCCGCGGCCGTCGCGGCGGTGCAGCAGGCGACCTGCGCGAAGTCGTCTTTCAGCTCCGGGGATCGCTGGGGCATGGCCGGTCTCGCTGTCGGCCCCCTCGCCGTACAGACACCGGGCCACTTGATGTGCGGGGGCCCTGGGCCCTCCGCCGTGATTCGGATGGGGCACAGCCCGTCCTCGTGCCGTCCTCGTGGCGGAGAACCCGGGCGGCCACCACATGGCGGTGGGGACCCAGGCGCGCCGCGGCCCGGGGCAAGTGCCGGTCGGACCCCGTTGTGGCCGTTGGACCCCGTGCGGCGGAGCGAGGCCGGGGCGAGGCTGGAGGAGAGTGGTCATGGCGTCTGAAACGTGGGAGACACGATGAGTGGTCTGGTGGTCGTGGGTGTGGACGGGTCGGCGTC
>NZ_JAVFVX010000078.1:0-36593 GCF_033441795.1 Streptomyces sp. ADMS
CGATAAAGGGCACTAGCACCTCAAGCTAGCGCGTCTGCCATTCCGCCACCCGGACAAGGTGTTTGTCGCGCGGGGTTCCCCCCGTGGCGACGAGGGAAACATTACCAGGCTTTCGGGGGTGGCCGATCACCCCTTGTCGCGGCGTGAACGGTGTGTGACGGGCCCCGCCCGGTCTTGGGACGCGCCGGGTGGGAGGGAGAGGATGGGGGAGGACCACCAGCAGGAACAGCGGGAGGTAGCAGCGTGAGCGGGACGGGCAGGACGGACACGACCAGGGGCGTCACCGGCGAGGACGAGGTCGTGGACCTCTGCCGCGAGCTCATCCGGATCGACACCAGTAACTTCGGCGACCACTCGGGGCCGGGTGAACGCAAGGCCGCCGAGTACGTCGCCGAGAAGCTCGCCGACGTGGGCCTGGAGCCCCAGATCTTCGAGTCGCACAAGGGACGCGCCTCCACCGTGGCACGCATCGAGGGTGAGGACCGGTCCCGGCCGGCGCTGCTCATCCACGGCCACACCGACGTCGTACCGGCCAACGCGGCGGACTGGACCCACCACCCGTTCTCGGGGGAGATCGCGGACGGGTGCGTCTGGGGCAGGGGCGCGGTCGACATGAAGGACATGGACGCGATGACCCTCGCGGTCGTCCGGGACCGGCTGCGCACCGGGCGCAAGCCTCCGCGTGACATCGTCCTCGCCTTCCTCGCGGACGAGGAGGCGGGCGGTACGTGGGGCGCGCGGCACCTCGTCGACCGGCACCCAGACCTGTTCGAGGGTGTGACCGAGGCGATCGGCGAGGTCGGCGGCTTCTCCTTCACCGTCAACGAGAATCTGCGGCTCTATCTCGTCGAGACGGCCCAGAAGGGCATGCACTGGATGAGGCTGACCGTCGACGGCACCGCCGGACACGGTTCGATGATCCACAAGGACAACGCGATCACCGAACTCTCCGAGGCCGTCGGACGCCTCGGCCGCCACAGGTTCCCGGTCCGGGTCACCAAGACGCTCCGCCACTTCCTCGACGAACTCGGTGACGCGCTGGGCACCGAGCTGGACCCCGAGAACATGGACGCGACGCTCGCCAAGCTCGGCGGTATCGCCAAGCTGATCGGCGCCTCGCTGCAGAACACCGCCAACCCGACCCAGCTGGGTGCCGGTTACAAGGTCAACGTCATTCCGGGTCAGGCGACCGCGCACGTCGACGCCCGCTATCTGCCCGGCTACGAGGAGGAGTTCCTCGCGGACCTCGACCGCATCCTCGGACCGAACGTGAAGCGCGAGGACGTGCACGCGGACAAGGCCCTGGAGACCTCCTTCGACGGGGCGCTGGTGGACGCCATGCAGACCGCGCTCGTCGCCGAGGACCCGATCGCCCGGGCCGTGCCCTACATGCTCTCGGCCGGCACCGACGCCAAGTCCTTCGCGGACCTCGGCATCCGCTGCTTCGGCTTCGCGCCGCTCAAGCTGCCGCCGGAGCTGGACTTCGCGGGCATGTTCCACGGTGTTGACGAACGGGTGCCGGTCGACGCGCTGAAGTTCGGGGTGCGTGTGCTCGACCGCTTCATCGAGGCATCCTGAAATCCCGGGCCGGGCCTGAGTTCCAGGGGTTCGACCGGAGTCCCAAGTCCCGTGAAAGCGCCCGGAATTACCCGATTGAACGACACTCCAATAATCGTCCGCACGTGCGTAGCTGACTGAGAAGAGTGAATGGGCTCATAGGGTCGTAGCCCTAATGCCTCCTCCTCGTTACTGCTGATGCGATCCGCTATTCGGGATCGCATTGCCTACAAGGAGGAATAATGATCAAGAAGGTCGTCGCCGCTGCGGCTGCCACTGGTGGTCTGGTTCTCGCGGGTGCGGGCCTGGCCGTCGCCGACGCTGGGGCCCAGGGTGCCGCCGTGCACTCCCCGGGCGTCCTGTCCGGCAACGTTGTTCAGGTGCCCGTTCACGTCCCGGTGAACGTCTGCGGCAACACGATCTCCGTGATCGGGCTGCTGAACCCCGCCTTCGGCAACACCTGCGTCAACAACTGATGCTGCGCCTCTCTTCATGAGGCTCTGACTCCCAGTGAGTCTGAGCCTGTCGGCCTCGGAACGCCTCGTGCGCTCCGGGGCCGACAGGTCGTTCCGGAAGGTTCGCGAAACAACATGTGAAGGCAGGGATGCAGCAATGCGAGAGGTCACCCGCAAGGGGCTGATGACCATGGCGGCGGCGACAGGCGTGATGGCCGCCGCCGGCGGCGCCCAGGCGCATGCCGACTCGGGTGCGAACGGCGCCACGTCCAACTCACCCGGTGTGCTGTCCGGGAACACGGTGAGCGCGCCGGTGAGCGTGCCGGTCAACGTCTGCGGCAACACCGTGAGTGTCGTCGGTCTCCTCAACCCGGCGATGGGCAACAAGTGTGCCAACGGCGGCGGCAAGGGCGGTGGCGGCAACGGATCACCGGGCGGCCACGGCAACCACGGCGGTCCTGGCAACCACGGCAACCAGGGCAACCACGGCGGACAGGGAGGCCACGGTGGTCATGGCCCGTCCGGTGGATACGGCGAGGGCGGAGGGTACGGCGGGCACGGCTCACCCGGTGGATACACCGGGTACGACGGCTATGGCGGCCACGGTGGATACGGCGACTCGGGCGGCTACGGCGACTCGGGTGTCCCGGGCGGCTCCGGGTACCCGGGCAGCCCGGGCGGCTCCGGAAACTGGGGCGACTGGAGCGGCTGGGAGGGCTCGTACGCCGGCGGACACGCCACCGGCTCGCCGGGCGTGGGGTCCGGCAACCACGTGGAGGCGCCGGTCGACGCACCGGTCAACGTCTGCGGCAACTCCGTCGACGTGATCGGCATCGGCAACTCGGTGGCGGGCAACGACTGCTCGAGCACCGGGGACACTCCGGGCGGCCACCCGGCTCCCCCTCCGGAGACCGACCATCCGGTCACGCCCCCGGGCGGCGGCCACGAGACCCCGGCCCCGGCCAACCCGCACCGCCAGGGACCCCCGGCCCAGCCGGTCACTCCCGCCCATCCGGTGTCCCCGCTCACACCGCCCAGCCCCTCCTCGTACGCCGACCAGAGCGTCGCGCAGGCCGCGCAGCTCGCGCACACCGGTGGTGGCCTGCCGCTGGGCGTCGCCCTGCCGGTGGGTGCGGGCATGCTGCTCGCCGGCACCGTCCTCTACCGAAAGGCACGCCCCTCGGCGTAGACCCGTACGGAATTTCCGTACGAACAGGAGGAATTCGCCGCACGGTCACCCGGCGGCGTACCGAAACGGAGCGGGCCCCGCCTAGGCGGGGCCCGCTCCGTTTCGGCCGTGTCACCTCACCACGTGGCACGCACCTGGCGGATGATCCGCCGGCGCAACCGCACCCTGCGGCTGCCGTCGCGCAGCAGGCTCAGGCGGTCCAACTCCCAGTGTCCGTACTCGGCATGGTCCGTCAGCAGGCGTGTGGCTTCCTTGCGGGTGACCCCGCGCGGTACGTACACGTCGACGAATTCGTATTCCGGCATCGCATCTATTGTGCGGGCAGAGGCCCGGTACGGATAGCGTCTGCACTATGTCTGATGCTGCGCAGCCCACCGCTGCCGAGGTACGAGCCGCCGCCGAGGCGGTCAAGACCGCGCTCGACCGCCACCTGGCGGCGGTCGAACGCCGGTCGGGGGAGGACGACCCCGATGTCTACGAGGCGTTCAACCAGCTGGCCGCTGCCGCCGAGGTCTACGACGAGCTGCTCTACGACCGCTACGACGAGGTCACCCCCTTCGAGATCCCCGGTACGGACGACGCGCTGCCGCCGTACACGGGCCCCGAGGAGCCGAACGCGCTGAGTGTGCTCATCCGCCGCGACTACGCCGTGGTGGAGCCGCAGCGGCTGCTGGCGCAGGCACAGCGGGTGGAGGCCGTGGACGACGACGGCGCGGGCGCCGAGGTGTCCGGCACGGTGCACGGGGCGCTGGGCCTTCTGTTCGGCGAGTTCGAGCCGGACGAGATCGCCTCCCGCCACAAGGAGTTCGGCCTGGAGGAGGCCGACTCCACGCTGTGGGTGACGGCCGCCGACGAGCCGGCCGAGCCCGGCGAGTGGCTGGAGGCGCCCTTCGACCAGGTGGACGCGCAGCGGGTGGTCTGCCGCTTCGATGTCAGCGCGGTCTTCGACGACGAGGCGGACGACATCATCGACGAGGACGATCTGCTGGAGGACGAGCTCGATCCGCGCATCGTGGCAGTGGGCCTCGACGAGGACGAGGACCTGGAACCCCTGGACGCCGATCGCTAGCCGGCGATCGGTCGTCCCGAGGACGCGGCGGTCATGGGAGGCGATGCTTCCCGTGACCGCCGCCGTCGTTCGTCGTGGACCGTCCGGATCGCATCCTCAGCCGGCCGGGGGCACCTGGGCTCCGAGCAGCGCCGGCAGCCGCGTCGTGCGGGCCTTCGCCGGGACCTCCGCGACCGCGCGGGGGAGGGCCTGGTCCACGCCGTGCACCACGGAGAGGTGCCGCTCCGCGCGGCCGAAGGCCGTGTAGACCCAGGGCCGGGTCAGCGACGATGCCGCGTCCCCGGGCAGCACCACGACGGCGGCCGGCCAGTGCAGTCCCACAGCCTGGTGCGCGGTGAGCGCCCACCCGTGCCGCACGCTCTGCTCGACCCGCTCCTTCGGTACGACGACGGGGGCGCCGCCGCACTCCAGGTGCAGCCCCTCCGCGTCGGCCCTGACGACCTGCCCGGGCACCGTCCGTCCCGGCGCCGGCGCGTACACGATCCGGTCACCCGGGTCGTACCCGCCGAAGCGGCCAGGACCGGGGTTCAGCCGCTCCTTGAGGGCGGAGTTGAGCGCGCGCGTGCCGGCCGCGCCGCCGTGCCCCGGCGTGATCACCTGCGTGTGCTCGGCCGGTACACCGAGTGCCCTGGGCACCGAGTCCGCGACGAGCTGCACGGTCCGGTGCACCGCCTCGCCCGCGTCCCGCACGGGGACGATCACGACCTCCTTGCCGGGCGCCTCGACCTGGGTGAGCTCGCCGACGGACACACCCGAGACGAGTTCGCCGATCGGACCGGGATCGGGCGTGCGCGAGACGACGTGCGGGCACGCGCGCGCGGCGAGCAGATCGGCGAAGACCCGCCCCGGACCGGCCGACCACAGCACCGCCGGATCACCGCTCAGCACAAGCCTCGCCCCGTCGGGCAGCGCCTCCACGACCATCGCCGCGCTCTCCACATCTAGCTGCGGCGCGTCCAGCACGACCAGCAGATCGAGCCCGAACGCGCCGTCGGCGTCCCGCCCGGGCCCTTCGGCCCCGGCCAACAGCCCGGCGACGGTGACGACGCCATCCGATGCGGAGTCGCCCGCGGAAGCGAGAAGTGCCGCGAAGCGGCGGCGGCCGTCGGACGTGTGGGCGGCGGCGCAGACCCGCAGGCCCAGGGAACGGGCCGCGGCGACGAGGGCGGCCGGTTCGGCGCGCGCCGCGTCACCGCCGGTGTGCACCACGAGCGCGTGTCCGGCGACGGATCGGATCAACTCGGCCGCGGAACCGGACCCCGGCGCCCCGGCTGACGACTCCCAGTCCTCGGACGCCTCCTTGGGCAGCGAGTTGACGATCCGGGCCAGCCCGTCGGCGAGACTCTCCTCGGCGAGCGCGTACCGCTCCAGCCCGATGAGCACGCGGACGGGGCGCTCCTCGGCCTCGTCGTCGTCCGCACCGTCCGCAGCCTGCCCCGCGGCCTCCCCGACCGCGTCTTGGAACTCCAGGGCCTCGCCCTCCGCGACCGCGCTCTGCACGGCGGTTTCCGGATCGGGCACGCCGCGCTGGGCGAGGGCGGCGGTGAGCGCGCCGGCGTCCAGGACGGTGTGTCCGGCCAGGGCGGCCTGGTCCAGCAGCCACACCGTGACCGCCCGCCCACGCCGCTCGTCGTCCGGACCGCACCCGTCGCCCAGCAGCGCCCGCGCGAACCCGTCGGCCTGCTCGGGCCGCACCCCGGACACCCGGAGCAACTGCCAGGGGTCCGCACGCAGTTGTGCGTCCGCTCCGTCACCCAGAGCCGAGACGACCTGCGGCGCGAGCACGTCCGGCGCGCCCCCCTCGGCCAGTACGCCCCGTACGGCCTCGACTGTCTCCGGCGCCGGGCCGGCCGCGGTACGACCGGCGACGGGCGGGGCGGGCTGGGGCCGCCGTACGGGAACGGGCGAGTCCGCGGGCTGTGCGGCCGGGGCCGCGGTCCCGGCCGTCGGCTTGGACTCCTGGGCGCGGAAGGCGACGGTCGCCGCGGGCTTCTCCCCGCTCTCCACGGCCCGTACGGCCGCCAGCAGATCGGCGGCCGTACCGCTGAGCTTGGTGCCGGCGGCGATCGGCCCCTGCTTCTCGGCCTTGCGCCGCTCGATCCGCTCCCGCAGCTCCCGCTGCGCGGCCAGCTCGGCCTCGGCCTCGGACGGCTGTCCGGCATCACCGCCGCCGTTCTCGGTACTCTCGCCGGTCTCGGTCCGCCCGGTCGACGAATCGTCCGCCGCGTCCTGAACGGCCTCCTCGGCGGTGCCCGGGGTCCCCGGCTCGGCTTCCTCCGTGGTGTCGGGCTCCGTGGTCACAGCGTGCTCCAGTCGTGATCGGGATAGCGGTGCACGGGCGCTGACACGTCGTCGAGCGCCCGGCAGATCTCGTCAGGAAGACTAAGGGTCTCCACTGACAATGCGGCCGTGAGCTGCTGCGCGTTGCGCGCGCCGATGATGGGGGCGGCCACGCCGGGCCGGTCGCGGATCCAGGCGAGCGCCACCTGCAAGGGCGTCACCGCCAGTCCGTCCGCCGCGGTCTGCACCGCGTCGACGATGCGGCTCGCCGTGTCGTCGAGGTACGGCGCGACGAAGGGCGCCAGGTGCTCGGAGGCGCCCCGGGAGTCCGCCGGGGTCGAGTTGCGGTACTTGCCGGTGAGGACGCCGCGTCCGAGCGGTGAGGAGGGCAGGAGTCCGACGCCCAGGTCGAGGGCGGCGGGCAGCACCTCGCGTTCGATGCCGCGCTGGAGCAGCGAGTACTCCAGTTGCGTGCTGGACAGGCGCGTACGTATGCCCGGTGCCGCGAGTTGCCAGGTCGCCGCCTTGGCGAGCTGCCAGCCGCAGAAGTTGGAGACGCCGGCGTATCGGGCGCGTCCGCTGCTGACGGCGAGGTCGAGGGCCTGGAGGGTCTCCTCCAGGGGGGTGTCGGGGTCGTAGGCGTGGATGTGCCAGACGTCGACGTGGTCCGTGCCGAGGCGGGCGAGGGAAGCGTCGAGGGCGGCGAGGAGGTGGCCGCGGGAGCCGTCGACGCGGCGGTCGGGGTCGGGGACGCTGCCGGCCTTGGTCGAGATGACCAGGTCGCGGCGCGGCACGAGGCCTTCCATGAGCTGCCCGAGCAGATACTCGGCCTCTCCGTCGCCGTACACGTCCGCGGTGTCGACGAGGGTTCCGCCCGCTTCCCAGAACGCCTTCAACAGGTCCGCGGCGTCGTGCTCGTCGGTGTCCCGACCCCAGGTCAGGGTGCCGAGCCCGATCCGGGACACACGCAGGCCGGTACGGCCGAGATGCCTCTGCTCCATGAACGCCGAGATTACTGGCCAGAACCGACCAAGTGGGTTGCCTGTGGACAACGGTTTCCCGCCCCTGCCGCCCCTGCCCGTTCCTTTCCCCGGGGGCTGCCGCCCCCAGACCCCTGCTTCGGCCCTGAAGTGGCCGTGTCCTCGAACGCCGGACGGGCCGGCGCCGGGGGCCGGCGCCGGAGGGGGAGCTGCCTGGACTGCGGGTGCGGCGGGGGTGGGGCCGGGGGAGGAGGCTGGGGGCGAACGGGCCTTGTCCGCGAGCGACGGCAGGCGCATGCGGGGGAGCTGTGAGGGCTCCAGGTGAGGTGGTGCGGGTGGCCGTCCTCGGTCGCCGGGCGGGCTGGAACACCGGGCCTGGGCTGTGGAGAGACGGTGCGGGCGTGCGGGCGGGTGGGAAGGAAGGTTGGTTGTCCGGGCTGGGATGCCGGTCGGCAACGAGCGGTTCGAGGGTGCCCGGCAAACGGACCGGGACGGGCGGGCGGTTGGTCAGACAACGACCTGGCCCGCACCGGCCTCGCCCCCTAAACGCCGGACCAGCGAGATCCACGCCCCACCTCCCCCCGTACATCTACACGCTAATGTCGGTCGTACAAGGGACGTTACTGATCGGTAAGGGGAATCGGCCATGCAGCTCGGGATCAACCTCGGCTACTGGGGTGCCGGAATGGACGCGGACAATCTGGCCGTCGCGCAGGAGGCCGACCGCCTCGGATACGCCGTCTGCTGGGCCGCCGAGGCCTACGGATCGGACGCGGCCACCGTGCTCACCTGGGTCGCCGCCCAGACCGAGCGCATCGACGTCGGCTCGGCCATCTTCCAGATTCCGGCCCGGCAGCCCGCGATGACCGCGATGACCGCCGCCACCCTCGACTCGCTCTCCGGCGGCCGCTTCCGGCTCGGCCTCGGCGTCTCCGGGCCGCAGGTGTCCGAGGGCTGGTACGGCGTCAAGTTCGACAAGCCGCTTTCCCGCACCCGCGAGTACGTGGAGATCGTACGCAAGGCGATGAGCCGTGAGCGGCTCTCCCACGACGGTGAGCACTGGACGCTGCCGCTGCCCGGCGGGCCGGGCAAGCCCATCAAGCTGACGGTGCACCCCGAACGCGAGCACATCCCGCTCTACATCGCCGCGATCGGCCCCAAGAACCTCGAACAGACCGGCGAGATCGCCGATGGCGCGCTGCTCATCTTCCCGTCCGCCGCGCACATCGAGGACACCGCCATCCAGTACCTGCGCGCGGGGCGCGAGAAGGCCGGGAAGACCCTGGAAGGGTTCGACGTCTGCCCGACCCTGCCGCTCGCCGTCGGTGACGACAAGGACGTGGCGTCGCTCGCCGACACCTTCCGGCCGTACACCGCCCTGTACGTGGGCGGCATGGGCAGCCGTAAGCAGAACTTCTACAACCAGCTCGCCCAGCGCATGGGATACGAGAAGGAAGCCGCCGAGATCCAGGACAAGTACCTGTCCGGCGACAAGGAGGGCGCCGCGGCCGCCATTCCGCACGAGCTGATCGACCAGACGACGCTGCTCGGCTCGGTGGACCGGATCGCCGACCGGATGCAGGCCTACGCGGCGGCCGGTGTCACCACGCTCACCCTCGCCCCGGCCGGCTTCACGCTCGACGAGCGGATCGCCTCGCTCCGGGCGGGCTCCGACGCCCTGGAGCGCGCCGGGCTGGCGTAACGCGCGCAAACGGATCAACAGGGCAGTGAAGTTCCGCGGCCGTGGTGGGGGCTCGGGGGGTCTTCCCCGCCACGGCCGTCATGGAGCACAACGCGCCGTGGACCCTGCGGTTACGCCCTCCACCCCCGCCACCCCCTCGCACTTACGTCCTGTCGCGCCACTCCCGGTCCTCCTTTTGGCGTTGTTGTCCGACACAGCTGTTGCAGCGTCCCCCGCACCGCATTTGACTCGTTGTCTGACTCGTTCTTTGCGGAACCGGCAGAACTGCGAGAGGTGCCCCTGATGTTTTCGGCCCGGAGTCTGTTCCAGGAGATCCTCGACAACGACGATTCCTTCCGCCTCTTCTGCTCCATCGCGGCCAGCGGGGAGTCACAGGGCGGCTGGGAGAATGCCCGTATCGCCGCGCTCGTCCCGGCGAGCGAACGCGACCTCGCCCCCCGGATCACCCGCCACGGCGCGGACGAGGACAAGCACGGGCGGATCTTCAACGCCCTCATGAAGAAGCGCGGCCTGAAGCCCGTCGACGTCCCGGCCGACACCGACTACACGATGCTCCTGGAACGGCAGGGCATCGGTCTCGCGCACGAGAAGCTCAAGAGCGACGAACCGCTGACCGTGCGGGACATCGTCACCTACCTCGCTCACAGTCGCGTCACCGAGCAGCGCGCCTCCGAGGAGATGGAACTGCTGCGCAAGTACTTCGGCGACCACCCCGATCTCGGCCGCGCGGTGCGGATGATCTCGAAGGACGAGGACAACCACCTCGCCTACTGCCACGAGGAACTCCTGCGCTTCGCGGCCGCCGGCCACGGCCGCCTCATCCAGCGGACGCTGCGCGAGTGCGCGCTCGCAGAGATCCGCGTCTACCGGGACGTCAGCCTCGCGGTCATGTCCCACATGGGGCGGGTGCTGGACTGGCCGCGCCCCAAGGCCGCGGTCCTCGCGGCGGGCATCCGCGCGGTGTACGCCTACGAGCGCGCCGTCGGCTGGCGCCGCATGGTCTCCCTGCGGATGCCCGAGCGGCGCGACGCACTGGGCGGCCCGGCGACCAGGTCCCCGGAGTTCGCCTGAGTTCGCCCGCGAAGTCCCCCGGGGACAGACCCGCGACCGTGCTACAGCCAGCCCCGCCGCTTGAACATCCGGTAGAGCAGGACCTCCACGACGGCCATCACCACGAGCAGCGCCGGGTACGACCACACCCAGCGCAGCTCCGGCATGTGGTCGAAGTTCATGCCGTAGATCCCGGCGACCATCGTGGGGAACGCGGCCATGGCGGCGAACGCGGAGATCTTCCGCATGTCGTCGTTCTGCCGCACGCTCATCTGCGCGAGATGGGCCGACAGGACGTCGGAGACCAGGCGGTCCAGACCCTCGACGGACTCGTTCACGCGCGTGAGGTGGTCGCTGACGTCCCGGAAGAACGGCTCGGCCTTCTCGTGGACGAATGGCAGTCGCGCACCGAACAGGCCCGTGCCCGAGAGCCTGGCGAGCGGTGCCGTCAGAGGGCCCGTGGCGCGGCGGAACTCCAGGATCTGCCGCTTGAAGGTGTAGATGCGCGACGCCGTGTGGCGCGAGCCCCCGCCGGAGGGCGAGAAGACCTCCTCCTCCAGCTCCTCCAGGTCGGTGCCCAGCTCGTCCGCCACCTCCACGTAGTGGTCGACGACGGCGTCGGCGATCGTGTACAGCACCGCCGTGGGTCCGTGCCGCAGCATCTCGGGATCGGCCTCCAGCCGGTGCCGTACGGCAGCGAGGGGCGCCTCCTCGCCGTGTCGCACGGTCACCACGAAGGAGTCGCCGACGAACACCATGATCTCGCCGGAGGAGACGATGTCGGCGTGCGGCTCGTAGCCGACCGGCTTGAGCACCATGAACAGCGAGTCGTCGTACACCTCCAGCTTCGGCCGCTGATGCGCCTTGAGGGCGTCCTCGACGGCCAGGGGATGCAGTCCGAACTCCTCCGTGACCTGTTCGAACTCCTCCTCCGTGGGCTCATGCAGACCGACCCAGACGAACGTCTCCTCGGCCTGGTCCGCGCGGCACACGTCCAGGGCGTCGGAGAAGTCGGGCGGTCCCTCCGTCCGGCGTCCGTCGCGGTAGATGGCACAGTCGACGATCACGGTGCGCATTCTCCCGTCGCCCGGCCGAAAACGCACTCCTGCGTACCACCGGGGGGCGTCCGCCTACCCTGGGCCGCATGCCCACGCTGATCCTCGTCCGGCACGGACGTTCCACCGCCAACACCTCCGGAGTGCTCGCCGGCCGCACACCCGGCGTAGCCCTCGACGAGCGGGGTGCCGCGCAGGCCGCCGCGCTGCCCGGGCGCCTCGCCGAGCTGCCGATCTCCGAGGTCGTCACCAGCCCGCTCCAGCGCTGCCAGGAGACGGTCCGGCCCCTCCTCGAAGCCAGGCCGGAACTGCGCCCGCACACCGAGGAGCGGATCACGGAGTGCGACTACGGAGACTGGTCCGGGCGCAAGCTCGCCGAGCTGGCGGACGAGCCCTTGATGCAGGTCGTCCAAACGCACCCGACCGCCGCCGCCTTCCCCGGCGGTGAGTCCATGCGGGCCATGCAGACGCGCGCGGCCGAAGCCGTACGCGGGTGGAACGCGCGCGTGGAGGCCGATCACGGTGCCGACGCCCTCTACCTGATGTGCTCGCACGGCGACATCATCAAGTCCCTTGTCGCGGACGCGCTCGGACTTCATCTCGACCTCTTTCAACGGGTGTCCGTAGAACCCTGTTCCATCACCGTGATCCGTTACACCCGTCTCAGGCCATTTCTCGTCCGCCTCGGGGACACCGGTGATTTCGCCTCCCTGGCGCCGCGTGAGGAACCCCCGGGCGAGGAGGCCGCGGTCGGGGGCGGTGCGGGCGCACCGTGATCGTCGGCAGCAGTAGGGTGAAGCGGTCGCGGTAGCCCCGCGGATGCCGATGTCGGCCTATCGGCCGACCCTTCCCCAGACGACAGACGACAGACGCAAATCATTCGATTCAGGAGACAGGACGTGTCCCGTCAGGTGTTCCTCTACGATCCCCCGGACCGCTTCGTGGCCGGTACGGTCGGACTGCCCGGGCGCCGTACGTTCTTCCTCCAGGCCACCGCCGGCCCCCGGGTGACCAGCGTGGCCCTGGAGAAGACCCAGGTCGCGGCGCTCGCCGAACGCATGGACGAACTGCTCGACGAGGTCGTACGCCGTAGTGGGGGCAACGCCTCCGTCCCGGCCGTGGCCCCCACCGAGGTGTCCGACACCCGCCCCCTCGACACCCCCGTCGAGGAGGAGTTCCGGGTCGGCACCATGGCGCTCGCCTGGGACGGCGACGAGCAGCGCATGATCGTCGAGGCGCAGGCCCTGGTGGAGCTGGACGCCGAGTCCGAGGAGGATCTCGTCGAGGCCGAGGAGCGGCTCCTCCAGGACGAGGAGAACGGCCCTCCGATGCTGCGCGTCCGGCTCACCGGCGCGCAGGCCCGCGCCTTCGCCAAGCGCGCCCTGGAGGTCGTCAACGCCGGCCGGCCGCCGTGCCCCCTGTGCAGCCTCCCGCTCGACCCGGAAGGACATGTATGTCCGCGCCAGAACGGATACCGCCGCGGAGCGTGACGGCCACCCCCACGCCCGCCGAACTGCTCGCCAGGGGCGAGCTGACCGTACGCGGGCGCATCAGTGAGGCGTCGAACGCGGCGCTGTACTGCACGGTCTCCTACGAGGGGCAGGAGGCCGCCTGCATCTACAAACCCGTGGCCGGTGAACGGCCCCTGTGGGACTTCCCCGACGGCACCCTCGCCGAGCGCGAGATGGCGGCGTACGAGGTGTCCGAGGCGACCGGCTGGGGGCTCGTACCGCCGACCGTGCTGCGCGAGGGGCCGTACGGCGAGGGGATGTGCCAGCTGTGGATCGACGTGGAGGCCCCGGACGGCGACGGGCTGCTCGCCCTCGTCGAGGGTGAGCAGCCCGGGCCCGGGTGGAAGGCGATCGGCTTCGCCGAGGTGGGTGAGGGGAAGACGGCACTGCTCGTGCACGCCGACGACGAGCGGCTGCGGCGGCTCGCCGTTCTCGACGCGGTGATCAACAACGCGGACCGCAAGGGCGGGCATCTGCTGCCGGGTGGCGAGGGGCGGCTGTACGGGATCGACCACGGGGTCACCTTCAACGCCGAGAACAAGTTGCGGACACTGTTGTGGGGGTGGGCCGGGGAGCCCCTCATGCCGGAGGCGGTCGAGGTGCTGACGGGGCTGAAGAGCGCGCTGGGGGAGGGCGGAACGCTGGCCGTGCGACTCGCGGAGCTGGTCACCGGCGACGAGATCGAGGCCACGCGGGTACGGGTGGACGCGTTGCTGTCGTCCGGGAAGCACCCGGAGCCCAGCGGGGAGTGGCCGGCGATCCCGTGGCCGCCCGTGTGAGGTGCGCGGGGCTGCTGTGGCCGTCCGGGTGGTCGCGCCGCCCGGCGCAGGCGCCGCCTGCGCCCACCCCGGGCCGCCCCCGGCGGCACGCACGCCCGCAGCCATGCGGGTGCCCGGGAACTCCGGCCGGCTGGAGCGCCCGGTCGAGGGGTTCGGGGCCGTGACACGGTGCGGCTCCGCCGCGTGGGGGACCAGGCTCCACCAGTCGCGGTCATGACATTGCGGCGAATGGCGCAAGACCCCCTTCCCGGCCATCCGGACCAGGTCCGGCTCGTATACGGAACATCCGTCCGGTTACGCTCATGACATGCATGCCTGGCCCGCTTCCGAGGTCCCCGCCCTGACTGGTCAGGGCCGCGACCTGAGGATCCACGACACCGCGACCGGCGGTCCGGTCACCCTCGACCCCGGTCCCGTCGCCCGTATCTACGTCTGCGGCATCACCCCGTACGACGCCACCCACATCGGTCACGCGGCGACCTACAACGCGTTCGACCTCGTACAACGCGTGTGGCTCGACAACAAGCGGCAGGTTCACTACGTCCAGAACGTCACCGACGTCGACGACCCGCTGCTTGAGCGGGCCGCGCGCGACGGCATCGACTGGGTGGGGCTCGCCGAGAAGGAGACCGCTCTCTTCCGGGAGGACATGACCGCCCTGCGGATGCTGCCTCCGAAGGAGTACATCGGCGCCGTCGAGGCGATACCCGGCATCGTTCCGCTCGTCGAGCGGTTGCGGGACACGGGCGCCGCCTACGAGCTCGAAGGGGACGTCTACTTCTCCGTCGAGGCCGACCCCGACTTCGGCAGGGTGTCCAACCTGGACTCCGCCGCGATGCGGCTGCTGTCCGCCGAGCGCGGCGGCGACCCCGGCCGGCCGGGCAAGAAGAACCCGCTCGACCCGATGCTGTGGATGGCCGCCCGGGAGGGTGAGCCGAGCTGGGACGGCGGTTCCCTGGGCCGCGGTCGCCCCGGGTGGCACATCGAGTGTGTCGCCATTGCCCTCGACCACCTCGGAATGGGCTTCGACGTACAGGGCGGCGGCTCCGACCTCGCCTTCCCGCACCACGAGATGGGCGCCTCGCACGCCCAGGTGCTGACCGGCGAGTTCCCCATGGCCAAGGTGTACGTCCACGCCGGCATGGTCGCGCTCGACGGCGAGAAGATGTCCAAGTCCAAGGGCAACCTCGTCTTCGTGTCCGCGCTGCGCCGCGACGGGGTCGACCCGGCCGCCATACGGCTCGCGCTGCTCGCCCACCACTACCGGGCGAACTGGGAGTGGACCGACCAGGTGCTGGCGGACGCGGTCGCGCGGCTCGGGCGCTGGCGGGCCGCCGTGTCCCGGCCCGACGGGCCGTCGGCCGACGGTCTCGTGGAGGCGCTGCGCGAGGCTCTCGCGAACGACCTCGACGCCCCTGCGGCGCTGGCCGCCGTGGACCGCTGGGCGGCTCTCCAGACTGAGCGGGGCGGTACGGACGAGGGTGCCCCCGGCGTCGTGTCCCGTGCCGTGGACGCCCTGCTGGGCGTGGCGCTGTAGCGGAGACCGAGTGCAGGTGGGGTCCGCCGGGCCGGTTCGGCCGCCCGGCGGCTCTGTACGTGGGCCTGCGGCCCCAATGAGAGCCGGTCGAAGCCGGTACCTGGCGGGCGGTGATCAGTTCCGCTCCGTCGTGCCCCGGCCCCGGATGCTGTATCTGCCCAACGCCCGGTTCACGACGACGCCGACGCCCGAGACGGCGTACGCCGTGGTCGCCGTGGACCGCTGACGGACGCGGGCACGGCACATAGCGGAAGGGCCGGTGCGCACCAAGCGCACCGGCCCTTCCGCCGTAACCGACCGCTCACTCGTCCGGGGAGTCCTCGTCGTCCGTGCTCGGCAGCTGGGGCGGCTTCGGCGGCTGCGGTTTCGGGCGGCCGGCCGGGTTGTCCCGAAGGTACGACGCGCTGTCGGTGCCGTCCGCCGTGGCGTGGCCGCCGGGGGCCGGGCCCGGGCCCGCAGGACCGGTGCCGTCGCGGCGGCGCAGATAGCGCTCGAACTCACGGGCGATGGCCTCGCCCGACGCCTCGGGCAGCTCGGCGGTGTCCCGGGCCTCCTCCAGAGTCTGCACGTACTCCGCGACCTCGGTGTCCTCGGCGGCCAGCTGGTCCACGCCCACCTGCCAGGCACGCGCGTCCTCGGGCAGCTCGCCCAGTGGGATGCGGATGTCGATCAGGTCCTCCAGGCGGTTCAGGAGAGCCAGCGTCGCCTTCGGGTTCGGCGGCTGCGACACATAGTGCGGGACCGCCGCCCACAGTGACACCGCCGGAACGCCCGCGTGCGTGCACGCCTCCTGGAGAATGCCGACGATGCCCGTGGGTCCCTCGTACTTGGTCTCCTCCAGATCCATCCGCCGGGCCAGATCCGGGTCGGACGTGACCCCGCTGACCGGAACCGGGCGGGTGTGCGGGGTGTCGCCGAGCAGGGCACCCAGGACCACCACCAGCTCCACGCCAAGTTCGTGCGCGAAGCCCAGCAGTTCGTTGCAGAACGAGCGCCAGCGCATCGACGGCTCGATGCCCCGGACCAGTACGAGGTCGCGGGGTTTGTCGCCGCCGACCCTGACCACCGACAACCTTGTCGTCGGCCAGGTGATCTTGCGCACACCGCCGTCCAGCCACACGGTGGGGCGGTTGACCTGGAAGTCGTAGTAGTCCTCGGCATCGAGTGCCGCGAACACCGCGCCCTTCCATTCCCGGTCCAGATGCGCGACAGCGCTGGAAGCGGCGTCGCCGGCGTCGTTCCAACCCTCGAACGCGGCCACCATGACTGGGTCGATCAGCTCGGGAACCCCCTCCAGCTCGATCACCCAGCGCCTCCTTCCGATGTGCCCTCGCTTGACCACCCAACCTTACGGCGTGCGGCGGGGGCGCCCGCAGCCCCCTTGCACGGGGGAGTGCTCGGATCACTGCCCCGATAGACGCCCCGGAACACACCCTTGAGCCACCCCGCACCACCCCCCTCATTCATCCGAGCGTTCGGGAGGCGGTTTCCGAGGTTCCGTCACGGCCGAGACGCGGCTAGAGCGTCGACCTCAGCCACTGCTCGACGCTGGCGATGTGCACCGTCGCCCACGACCGTGCCGCCTCCGCGTCCCGGTCGCGCAGGGCGCCCAGGATCGCCCGGTGCTCGTGCAGGGTGCGGCTGACCGCGTCCTCCTGGGTCAGTCCGCGCCAGATCCGGGCCCGGGTGGTGGGCCCGGACAGCCCGTCGAGGAGGGAACAGAGAACCGAGTTGCCGGAACTCCGCACGATCCCCCGGTGGAACTCCAGGTCGGCGGCGACCAGTTCCTCCACCGACGGCTCGCCGCCCAGCCGGTCCAACTGGGCCGACAGTGCGTCCAGCTGCTGCTCACTGATACGCGCCGCCGCCATCGCGGTGGCGGCCGGCTCCAGTATGCGGCGTACGGCCAGGAACTCCAGGACCGTGTCGTCGCGGTGGAAGTCGACGACGAAGCTCAGCGCTTCGAGCAGGAGTTGGGGGTCCAGGCTGGTGACGTAGGTGCCGTCGCCCTGCCGTACGTCGAGAATCCGGATGAGCGACAGGGCGCGCACCGCCTCCCGCAGGGAGTTGCGGGAGAGTCCCAGGTCGGCGGCGAGTTCGCTCTCCTTGGGCAGTCGGTCGCCGGGGCGCAGCGACCCGGAGACGATCATTCCCTTGATTTTCTCGATCGCCTCGTCGGTGACTGCCATGGCGGGCCTCCTGTCGTTCAGACATCCGATGTCTTAGGCCATTATGGGGGTTCAGTGGGCTGAACGGGTCACAAAATGCGATGTCAGCCCGTACGAGGGTCCCCTGCAGGTGACCGATCGGTACCCGCGTGCTGTTGGTTCGGCAGCACGTTCGGGTGGCGGCCCGACAGCCCGTACGGATGCCGGACCGGCCGCCCCCGGAGATTTCAGGCCAGTGCCTCCAGGTCGGCGAGGGCGGCGGCCTCGTCGAGGGTGGTGAGGGCCCGGTTCCGCATCAGCACCCTGCCGTCCACGAGGGTGTCCCGGACGTCCGCCGGGTGCGCCGCGTACGCGAGCGTCGACCAGGGGTCGTGCCGGGGCCGCAGATGCGGGGCGCTGAGGTCGAGCACGATCAGGTCGGCCCGCTTGCCCGGCTCCAGGGAGCCCAGCCGGTCGCCCAGGCCCAGCGCCTTCGCGCCCTCGACGGTCGCCATGCGTACGGCCTGTTCGGCGCCGACGGCCGTGGGGTCGCCGCCCGCCTTGTACACGAGGGCCGCCTGCCGCACCGCCCCCAGCACGTCCAGCGTGTTGGAGCTGACGGCCCCGTCCGTGCCGAGCCCGGGGTCACACCGGCGCTGAGCAGCCGGGGGACGGGCGCGATCCCGCAGCCGAGCTTCAGGTTCGAGACGGGACAGTGGGCGACGGACGTGCCGGTGCGCGCCAGCGCGGCGATCTCCGGGCCGGTCAGATCCACGGCGTGGGCCAGCAGCAGGTCGGGGCCGAGCAGCCCGAGAGAGTCCAGCAACTCCACCGGGCGCTTGCCGCACCGCACCTCGACCATGGCGACCTCGGTCGCGTTCTCGGCGGCGAGGATGTGCAGCAGGGCGCTGAACTCCCTTGCCAGGGCGGCGATTTCGACGAGCTGCTCGGGGGAGAGGGGGTAGGTGGAGTGGGCGAAGAGAACGGGACGGCTGCCGGGGCCGGGGGTACCACGGGCGGCCAGGTCCTGCTGGGCCCACGTCAGCCGTTCCTCGTAGGCGATGCCGTCGGGCGGCTCCGGTACGTCCATGAAGGTGGGGCCGGTGTGCAGCCGCCAGCCCGTCTCGCGCGCCGCCTGCTCGGCCGCCTCGTGGAACGTCGGGGCGGTGGCCGGGCTGGGTGTGACCGTCGCCGCGAAGACGATGGTCACGTACAACCAGGTCGGTGTGGTCGCGATCATCGAGGACTGTCGGACCTGGAGGTCCTGCGCACCATCCTCGACGAGAGCGCGGCGTACGGACCGCACACCTCGGCCCGCATCGGCGAGTTGGTGGCCCAACTGTCTTTCGCGACCGGTGACTTCGGCATGGAGTCGGCGGACCGCAAGGCGCTCATCGCGGCCTCGGTGAGCCCGGAACTGTGCAAGATCACCGAGGACGTGGTCCTCGCCGAGCCGTACATCGAGCACGAACACAACCACTGCCACGAGGGCCTGGGCGACCTGGCGACGGAGTTCCGCGCGGACGCGAGGCTCCGTACGGAGGTCGCCGACCTCCGCCACACCTTCATGACGAGCGCCCAGGCCCTCCTCCACGGCGACCTGCACACCGGCAGCGTCATGGTCGGGCAACGCGAAGGCGCCCCGGTGGTACGGGTCTTCGACCCCGAGTTCTGCTTCGTCGGCCCCATCGGCTTCGACCTCGGCCTGTAGTGGGCGAACGTCCTGGTCTCGGAGGAACGGGCACGGGCGCTGGGCACATTGAGCGACCACCCCGACCAACTCGGCCTGTCCTGGGAGGCGTTCGAGACGGAGTTCCGCCGCCTGTGGCCGAAGAGAGCCGACACGTTCTTCGACGACGCGTACCTGGACCGCTTCCTGCGCAGGATCTGGACGGAGGCGGTGGGGTACGCGGGCACAGAGATCATCCGCAGAATCATCGGCTTCGCCCACCTGACGGACCTGACGACCCTCCCGGACGCCGTGGGGGCATCCCGCCGCGCACTGCTGACCGGCCGCGCACTGATCGTGCGCAGGGGCGAGTTGACCAATCCGAACGATGTAAGGGCGCTGGGGTCGCCCAGCTAGGTGCGCGGGGAACCGCGCGACAAGTCACAACGCACCCGCAGACAGAACACAACGCGAAAGGGGCGGCTCCTCTTTGAGGGAACCGCCCCCCCTTCACGCCGTACCGTCTACTTCTTGTCGAGCAGATCCTGAACCTTCGAACGGACCTCGTCCGTAGCCAGCCCCCGAATCGTCAGCGTGGTCCGACGGCGCAGCACGTCGTCAACCGTCTCCGCCCACTCGTTGTCCCGCGCATAGACAACCTGCGCCCAGATCTCCGGCGCATCCGCATGCACACGCTCACCCAGTTCAGGGTTCTCGTTCGCCAGCCGCGCGATGTCGAACGCCAGCGACCCATAGTGCGTCGCGAGGTGCCTCGCCGTGTCGGCGGCCATGCGCGGGCCGGGCGCCGGCCCGTCGACCAGCAGCCGGTGAGCCACCGCACGCGGGTTCGCGACCCCCGGCAACGGCATCCTCTTCGGCAGCTCGGAGATCGGCTCGAAGTCGTCACCCAGCGGACGGCCGGGCAGCGTCTCCAGCTTCGACATGACCGTACGGCCGATGTGCCGGAAGGTCGTCCACTTGCCGCCCGAGACGGACAGCATCCCGCCCCTGCCCTCGGTCACGACCGTCTCCCGCTTGGCCTTCGCCGTGTCACCGGGGCCACCCGGCAGCACGCGCAGACCCGCGAAGGAGTACGTGATCAGGTCACGGGACAACTGCTGGTCGCGGACGGAGAACGCGGCCTCGTCGAGGATCTGCGTGATGTCCTTGTCGTTGACCGCGACGTCCGCCGGGTCGCCCTCGAACGTCTCGTCGGTGGTGCCGAGCAGGAGCATGTCCTCCCAGGGGAGGGCGAAGGTGATGCGGTACTTGTCGATCGGGGTGGCGAGCGCGGCCTTCCACGGAGACGTCCGCTTCAGCACCAGGTGCGCGCCCTTCGACAGACGGATGGACGGCGCCGCGTCCGGGTTCTCCATCCTGCGCAGGTGGTCGACCCAGGGGCCGGTGGCGTTGAGCACCAGCCGGGCGTTGACGCCGAACTCGTCACCGGAGAGACGGTCGCGCAGGTCGGCACCGGTGACCCGGCCGTTGGTGAAGCGCAGCCCCGACACCTCGGCGTGGTTGAGCACGACCGCGCCCGCCTCGACGGCCGCGCGGACCGTCATGAGCGCCATGCGCGCGTCGTTCATCTGGCCGTCGCCGTACACGGCCACGGCCTTGAGGTTCTCGGTGCGCAGCTCGGGCACGTCCTGCGCGGCCTTGGCCGGCGACAGCAGGTGGCCGACGCCGTCACCGAACGCCGACAGCATGGAGTAGGCGAAGACGCCCGCACCGAGCTTCGCCGCGCCGTGCGGCCCGCCCTTGTACACGGGGAGGTAGAACGTGAGCGGGTTGGCCAGGTGGGGGGCCACCTGACGCGACACCGCACGGCGCTCGAAGTGGTTCTCCGCCACCAGCCGCACCGCGCCGGTCTGCAGATAGCGCAGACCGCCGTGGAGCAGCTTGGAGGAGGCGGAGGAGGTGGCGCCGGCGAAGTCGCCGGCGTCGACCAGAGCCACCCGCAGCCCGGACTGCGCGGCATGCCAGGCAGTCGAGATGCCGAGGATGCCACCGCCGATCACGAGAAGGTCGTACGTCGCCTTGGAGAGCTGCTCCCGGGTCTCGGCACGGCTCGGGTTGGAGCCGAAGGCCGGGTGCGTACCGAGGGCAGGCACGGACTGCAGGGTGGACTGGCTGGTCATGTGTTTCTTACTCCTCGACAGAGCTGTCTTCGAGCCAGCCCATGGACCGCTCGACGGCCTTGAGCCAGCTCTTGTACTCACGGTCGCGCTTCTCCGCGTCCATGTTGGGGGTCCACTCGGCGGCCCGGCGCCAGTTGGCGCGCAGGTCGTCGGTGTTGGTCCAGAAGCCGACGGCGAGACCGGCGGCGTAGGCGGCACCGAGGCAGGTCGTCTCGGCGACCATCGGGCGCACCACGGGGGCGTCCAGGAAGTCCGAGAGGGTCTGCATCAGCAGGTTGTTGGAGGTCATGCCGCCGTCGACCTTGAGGGCCGCGAGCTCGACGCCGGAGTCCTTGGTCATGGCGTCCGTGATCTCACGGGTCTGCCAGGCGGTGGCCTCCAGCACGGCGCGCGCGAGGTGCGCCTTGGTGACGTACCGGGTGAGGCCGGCGATCACACCGCGGGCGTCGGAGCGCCAGTACGGGGCGAACAGACCGGAGAAGGCCGGCACGAAGTAGGCGCCGCCGTTGTCCTCGACCGACGACGCGAGTGTCTCGATCTCGGCGGCGGTGGAGATCAGGCCCATCTGGTCGCGCATCCACTGCACCAGCGAACCGGTGACCGCGATGGAGCCCTCCAGGGCGTAGACCGGGGCCTGGTCGCCGATGCGGTAGCCGACCGTGGTCAGCAGGCCGCTGTAGGAGTTGATGATCTTGTCGCCGGTGTTCATCAGCATGAACGTGCCGGTGCCGTACGTCGACTTGGCCTCGCCCTCGGCGAAACAGGTCTGGCCGAACAGGGCCGCCTGCTGGTCGCCGAGCGCGGAGGCGACCGGGATGCCGCCGAGCAGGTCGCCCAGCTTGCCGCCGGTGACCTCGCCGTAGACCTCGGCGGAGGAGCGGATCTCCGGGAGCATCGACAGCGGCACGCCGATGGACTCGGCGATCTTCGGGTCCCACTCCAGCGTGTGCAGGTTCATCAGCATGGTGCGGGAGGCGTTGGTGACGTCGGTGTAGTGCTTGCCGCCGTTGACACCGCCCGTCAGGTTCCAGATGACCCAGCTGTCCATGGTGCCGAAGAGGATGTCCCCGGCCTCGGCACGCGCACGCAGACCCTCGACGTTGTCGAGCAGCCAGCGGGCCTTGGGGCCGGCGAAGTACGAGGCCAGCGGCAGGCCGGTCTCGCGGCGGAAACGATCCTGCCCGACGTTGCGGCCGAGCTCCTTGCAGAGCGCGTCGGTACGGGTGTCCTGCCAGACGATGGCGTTGTGGACGGGCTCACCGGTGTTCTTGTCCCAGAGCAGCGTCGTCTCGCGCTGGTTGGTGATGCCGATGGCCTTGATGTCGTCGCGGGTGATGCCGGCTTTCGCGATGGCTCCGGCGACGACCTCCTCGACGTTCGTCCAGATCTCGGTGGCGTCGTGCTCCACCCAGCCCGGCTTCGGGAAGATCTGCTCGTGCTCCTTCTGGTCGACGGAGACGATCCGGCCGTCCCGGTCGAAGACGATGCAGCGGCTGGAGGTGGTGCCCTGGTCGATGGCCGCGATGAACGGGCCGGCGGTGTGCGCGTCGGTCACTGTGTGCTCCTGTGAGGTCCGTGGGTTGGGGGGCTGGCTTACGGCGTGTTGCTCAAGTTCCCTGAGGCTGCTCTAAGCAAAAGCGACGTTGTAGATGCCCGCAGCGATGGCGCCGCCGATCAGCGGGCCGACCACCGGGACCCAGGCATAGGACCAGTCGGAGCCGCCCTTGTTGGGCAGGGGCAGGAGAGCGTGCACGATGCGCGGACCGAGGTCGCGGGCCGGGTTGATCGCGTAACCGGTCGGGCCGCCGAGGGACAGACCGATGGAGACGACGACGAGCGAGGTGATCAGGGCACCCAGGACACCGAGGCCCTTGCCGCTGTCGTTGAGGCCCTGCGTGAGGATGGCGAGCACCAGCACGATCGTGCCGATGGCCTCCGTCGCGACGTTCTGCCAGGCGACGCGGACCTCGGGGCCGGTGGAGAAGATGCCCAGCACGGGGCCGGCCCCCTTCTCCCGCGCCTCGATGGCCTTGGGCTGCGCGCCCGCACTGCCGACGATCTCCTTGTCGGTCAGATGCGCGTGGAACTGGCCGTAGTAGGCGACCCAGACCAGGGCCGCACCGATCATGGCGCCGAGCAGTTGCCCGCCCCAGTAGATCGGGACGTCACTCCAGTCGATGCCGTCCTTCTTGAGCGCCAGCGCGAGAGTCACGGCCGGGTTGAGGTGGGCGCCGGAGAGCGGCGCCGAGGTGTAGACGGCCGTCAGTACGGCGAAACCCCACCCGAAGGTGATGGCGAGCCAGCCGGCGTTGCGTGCCTTGGAGGCCTTCAGCGTGACGGCGGCACAGACGCCGCCGCCGAGCAGGATGAGCAGGGCGGTACCGATGGTCTCGCCGGTGAAGATGTCGGAGCTGGACACCCGCGACTCCTTTGTCCTTCGTCCAGGGGGAGAGCTGCCGGCCCTTGGCGTTGTCACACTCTAACGCCTATTGCCGGTCGGTGTTCGACAATGTCGACCGATGGACGGGAGTCTTGCTCCGGTGTTACAGGCACGTCAAGAGTTCTGTTATCGAAAACACGATCGTTATTGATCGCTGTGGGCTATCGATCCTGGAGCGGGGCTGCGTGCGGGCACGCGAGAGGGCCGGGACGCCTGGGGCGTCCCGGCCCTCTTTCGTGTGCGCAAACCTCAGAAGCGCCCGGCGCCCAGGTCCCGCGACACCGCGCGGGCGCAGTCCCGCACCGCCGCGATCAGTTCGGGGCGCAGTTCGCCCTCCCGGCAGAGCCGTTCCACGGCGCCGGTGACGCCGACCGCGCCGACCGGCATCCGGCGCCGGTCGTGGATGGGGGCGGCGATGGACGCGACGCCCTCCCAGGTCTCCTCGACGTCGGCCGCGTACCCGCGCGCGCGGGTGAGGTCCAGGACCCCCTCGAAGCCCTCCAGATCGCTGATCGTCCGGTCGGTGAACGACTTGCGCTCGGCCTCCAGGACCTCGCTGTGCGCGACCGGGTCGTAGGCCGACAGGACCTTGCCCAGGGCCGTGGAGTGCAGGGGCTGCATGGCCCCGACCTCCAGTACCTGCCGGCTGTCGTCGGGGCGGAAGACGTGGTGCACGATCAGCACGCCCCGCTGGTGCAGCACCCCCAGGTGGACGCTCTCGCCGCTGGAGCGGGCCAGGTCGTCGGTCCACACGAGGGCACGTGCGCGCAGCTCGTGGACGTCCAGATAGGTGGTCCCCAGGCGCAGCAGCTCGGCGCCCAGCTGGTAGCGCCCTGACGCGGCCTCCTGCTCGACGAAGCCCTCGTGCTGGAGGGTGCGCAGGATGCCGTGGGCGGTGCCCTTGGCGAGGCCGAGGGACGAGGCGATGTCCGAGAGGCCGAGCCGCCGCTCGCCGCCCGCGAGGAGTCGCAGCATCGCCGCCGCCCGTTCGAGCGACTGGATGTTCCGTGCCATCGCCGTCCTGCCTCCGTCCCCTTCGACCGCCAGCAACCGGCGTTCGCTGCCGCCGTTCGGCAATGTCGAACATTACCGGTCCATGTCGACCACCTGCCAATGGCTGGTCGCCACCTGTTACATCTCGCGTACATCCGGGTGGATGCCATGCGTACGCCCGGTGGTTTCCGGCCACGGCACCCGCGCCACGCAAGTCCGTCCCGTGGACGCCCTGACCATACGGCCCCGCACCGGGCTACCCTTGCGGCGTGCGCTTCCCCGGGAAGTCGCATAGCCGACAGCCGTCGCACTCCAGGGAGCCCTTACATGGCCGCCTCGTCGCCCGCCCCTTCCACAGACAGCAGGACCCGTGTGTCCGCCCTCCGGGACGCACTCGCCACCCGAGTGGTGGTGGCCGACGGTGCGATGGGCACCATGCTGCAGGCACAGGACCCGACGCTGGAGGACTTCCAGCAGCTGGAGGGCTGCAACGAGGTCCTCAACATCACCCGCCCGGACATCGTCCGCTCCGTCCACGAGGCGTACTTCGCCGTGGGCGTCGACTGCGTCGAGACGAACACCTTCGGCGCCAACCACACGGCGGCGGCCGAATACGACATCGCCGACCGCGTGTACGAGCTGTCCGAGTCCGGTGCCCGCATCGCCCGCGAGACCGCCGACGGCTTCGGCGCCCGCGACGGCCGTCAGCGCTGGGTCCTCGGCTCGATCGGTCCGGGTACCAAGCTGCCGACCCTCGGCCACATCGACTACGGCACCCTCCGTGACGGCTTCCAGGCGAACGCCGAGGGACTGCTCGCCGGCGGCGCCGACGCCCTGATCGTGGAGACCACGCAAGACCTTCTCCAGACGAAGTCGTCGATCCTGGGCGCCCGCCGCGCCATGGAGGCCACTGGCCTCGACGTACCTCTGCTGGTCTCGATGGCCTTCGAAACCACCGGCACGATGCTGCTCGGCTCGGAGATCGGTGCCGCGCTGACCGCGCTCGAACCGCTCGGCATCGACATGATCGGCCTGAACTGCTCGACCGGCCCCGCCGAGATGAGCGAGCACCTTCGCTATCTGGCCCGCCACTCGCGCACCCCGCTGCTCTGCATGCCCAATGCCGGCCTGCCGATCCTCACCAAGGACGGCGCCCACTTCCCGCTCGACCCCGAGGGCCTGGCCGACGCCCAGGACACCTTCGTACGCGACTACGGCCTGAACCTGGTCGGCGGCTGTTGCGGTACGACCCCGGAGCACCTGCGGGAGCTCGTGGAACGCGTGCAGGGTGCCACGCCCGTCGAGCGCCGCCCCCAGCCGGACCCCGGCGCCGCGTCGCTCTATCAGACGGTGTCGTTCCGCCAGGACACCTCGTACATGGCGATCGGCGAGCGCACCAACGCCAACGGTTCCAAGAAGTTCCGCGAGGCCATGCTGGAGGCCCGCTGGGACGACTGCGTGGAGATGGCCCGCGACCAGATCCGCGAGGGCGCCCACATGCTCGACCTCTGCGTCGACTACGTGGGCCGCGACGGCGTCGCCGACATGGAGGAACTCGCGGGCCGCTTCGCCACCGCCTCCACGCTGCCGATCGTCCTGGACTCCACCGAGGTCGACGTCCTCCGGGCCGGCCTGGAGAAACTCGGCGGCCGCGCGGTCATCAACTCCGTCAACTACGAGGACGGCGACGGGCCGGAGTCCCGCTTCGCCAAGGTCACCAAGCTCGCTCAGGAGCACGGCGCCGCGCTGATCGCCCTGACGATCGACGAGGAGGGCCAGGCCCGTACCGTCGAGACCAAGGTCGCCATCGCCGAACGGCTGATCGAGGACCTGACGACCAACTGGGGCATCCACGAGTCGGACATCCTCATCGACACCCTGACCTTCACCATCTGTACCGGCCAGGAGGAGTCCCGCAAGGACGGCATCGCCACCATCGAGGCGATCCGCGAGCTCAAGCGCCGGCACCCGGACGTACAGACCACCCTGGGCCTGTCGAACATCTCCTTCGGCCTGAACCCGGCCGCCCGCATGCTGCTCAACTCGGTCTTCCTCGACGAGTGCGTCAAGGCCGGCCTCGACTCGGCGATCGTGCACGCCTCGAAGATCCTCCCCATCGCCCGCTTCAGCGAGGAGGAGGTGACCACCGCCCTCGACCTGGTCTACGACCGCCGCGCCGAGGGCTACGACCCCCTGCAGAAGCTGATGGCCCTGTTCGAGGGCGCCACCACCAAGTCCCTCAAGGCGGGCAAGGCGGAGGAACTGGCCGCGCTGCCCCTGGACGAGCGCCTCCAGCGTCGCATCATCGACGGCGAGAGGAACGGCCTGGAGGCCGACCTCGACGAGGCCCTGACGACCCGCCCCGCCCTCGACATCGTCAACGACACCCTCCTGGAGGGCATGAAGGTCGTAGGCGAACTCTTCGGCTCCGGCCAGATGCAGCTGCCGTTCGTCCTCCAGTCCGCCGAGGTCATGAAGACGGCCGTCGCCCACCTCGAACCGCACATGGAGAAGACCGACGACGACGGCAAGGGCACGATCGTGCTCGCCACTGTCCGCGGCGACGTCCACGACATCGGCAAGAACCTCGTCGACATCATCCTCACCAACAACGGCTACAACGTCGTCAACATCGGCATCAAGCAGCCTGTCTCCGCGATCCTCGAAGCCGCGCAGGAGCACAGGGCCGACGTCATCGGCATGTCCGGCCTCCTCGTCAAGTCGACCGTGATCATGAAGGAGAACCTCCAGGAACTCAACCAGCGCAAGCTGGCCGCCGACTACCCGGTCATCCTCGGCGGCGCCGCCCTGACCAGGGCGTACGTCGAACAGGACCTCCACGAGATCTACGAGGGCGAGGTCCGCTACGCTCGCGACGCCTTCGAGGGCCTGCGCCTGATGGACGCCCTGATCGGCGTCAAGCGCGGCGTCCCCGGCGCCAAGCTGCCCGAGCTCAAGCAGCGCCGCGTCCGCGCGAGCGCCGCCGTGGAGGTCGAGGAACGGCCCGAAGAGGGCCACGTCCGCTCCGACGTCGCCATCGACAACCCCATCCCCACCCCGCCCTTCCGGGGCACCCGCGTCATCAAGGGCATCCAGCTCAAGGAGTACGCGAGCTGGCTCGACGAGGGCGCCCTCTTCAAGGGCCAGTGGGGCCTCAAGCAGGCCCGCACCGGCGACGGCCCGACCTACGAGGAGCTGGCCGAGACGGAGGGCCGCCCCCGGCTGCGCGGCCTCCTGGACAAGCTCCAGACGGAGAGCCTGCTGGAGGCGGCCGTGGTCTACGGCTACTTCCCGTGCGTCTCCAAGGACGACGACCTGATCATCCTCGACGACCAGGGCAACGAACGTACGCGTTTCACGTTCCCGCGCCAGCGACGTGGCCGCCGACTGTGCCTGGCCGACTTCTTCCGCCCGGAGGAGTCCGGCGAGACCGACGTCGTCGGCCTCCAGGTCGTCACCGTCGGCAACCGGATCGGCGAGGAGACCGCCAAGCTCTTCGAGGCGAACTCCTACCGCGACTACCTCGAACTGCACGGCCTGTCCGTCCAGTTGGCGGAGGCCCTCGCCGAGTACTGGCACGCGCGCGTCCGCTCCGAACTGGGCTTCGCCGGCGAGGACCCCACCGACGTCGAAGACATGTTCGCCCTCAAGTACCGGGGCGCCCGCTTCTCCCTCGGCTACGGAGCCTGCCCCGACCTCGAGGACCGCGCCAAGATCGCCGACCTCCTCCGGCCCGAGCGCATCGGCGTCCACCTCTCCGAGGAGTTCCAGCTCCACCCCGAGCAGTCCACCGACGCCATCGTCATCCACCACCCCGAGGCGAAGTACTTCAACGCACGCTGATCGGACAAGACGTACACTTGACGGTCCATCGCAGGCCGGTTGCCCTCTGTGCACTCAGGGGCAACCGGCCTGATCGTCCCTCAAGGAGGTGCGCCAGGATGACCAGCACGGTCCCCGCGCTCGGAACCCGTACGGCCGAAGGCTCAGCACTGCAGGCCGTACTTCTCGACATGGACGGCACCCTGGTGGACACCGAGGGCTTCTGGTGGGATGTCGAGGTCGAGATCTTCGCCGGTCTCGGTCACACCCTGGACGACTCCTGGCGGCATGTCGTGGTCGGCGGCCCGATGACCCGCAGCGCCGGGTTCCTCATCGAGGCCACCGGCGCCGACATCTCCTTCGCCGAACTCTCGGTGCTGCTCAACGACGGGTTCGAGGACCGTATCGACCGCGCCCTGCCCCTGATGCCGGGCGCCGCCCGGCTCCTCGCCGAACTCTCCGCGCACGAGATCCCGACCGCCCTCGTCTCCGCCTCGCACCGCCGGATCATCGACCGTGTCCTCGCCATGCTGGGCCCGCAGCACTTCGCGCTGAGCATCGCCGGCGACGAGGTGGAGCGTACGAAGCCGTACCCCGACCCCTACCTTCTCGCAGCCGCCGGACTGGGCGCCGACCCCGTGAGATGCGCGGTCGTCGAGGACACGGCGACCGGGGTCGCAGCCGCCGAGGCCGCCGGCTGCCAGGTCGTGGCCGTACCGTCGATCGCGCCCATCGCCCCCGGCGCGCGCCGCACGATCGTGACCTCGCTGGAAGAAGTCGACCTGCCCTTTCTGCACGGACTGATGGCGACCGACCGATGGCGAACGCGATGACGAACGCGATGACGGAAATGCGCCGGCGTGTTTACCGAGCGTGCCTGATCAATGCCGGAAAACGCGCGGATGAACGGGCGGTCCATCAGATGGGAATGCCCTCCACCGAATGTCCGCCGATGGCTGAATTCGCGTATGCGTCAATGACGGCGAGCATGTGAGGTTCGCCACGTGACAGGGGCTCGACAGTGGTCGCGTGCCGTGTACACGCACCTCTTTCGAGGGCTCGTGGGATGTCCTTGTGTCCCGTTTGGGGAGAGCCTGCGCGGAATCCTTCCGCTGTCGGTTTTTCGGTGCGTCCGCGCCCGGTTTCGCAGCGTGATGAGCTATCAACTCCGGCTGCCTACGGGCCTCTCCGCGGTCCGGACTAACCTCGTCGGGAGAACATCGCCCCAATCCCCGAACCCGCGCGCACCACCCCATGCATGCCGGGCCCCTGGGATCGACAGCCTGGAGAACCCCGAGCATGAACCGCAAGACTTTGGTGCTGCCAACCGTGGTCGGACTGCTCGCTCCGGTGCTCGCCGCCTGTGGCGGAGCCGACGGCGGGGGCAGCGGCGGCGGCGCGATCGTTGCCGGCACCACGGACCGGTTCATCGCCTCGAAGGAGGCTCCGGCGCCGATCGATCCGGCGTACGCCTACGACGTCGGCACCTGGAACATCCTGCGCCAGACCGTGCAGACCCTCATGGTCCAGCCGCGCGGCGACGGTGACCCGGTGCCCGAGGCCGCCGAGAAGTGCGGGTTCACCGACACGGGCAACGAGCGCTATGCCTGCACCCTGCGCAAGGACCTCGAGTTCTCCGACGGTGAGGCCGTCAAGGCGTCCGACGTGAAGTTCTCCATCGACCGGGCCCTGCGAATCAAGGCCGACAGCGGTGTGTTCGCCCTGCTGTCCACGATCGACACCGTCGAGACCCAGGGCGACCGCGAGGTCATCTTCCACCTCAAGACCGCCGACGCCACCTTCCCGTTCAAGCTGTCCACCCCGGTCGCCGGCATCGTCAACCCGGACGACTACGACAAGGACAAGCTGCGCGACGGCTTCGCGGTCGACGGCTCCGGCCCGTACACGCTCGACGCCGACGTCAAGAACGACGAACTCGTCGACGCGGTCTTCACCAAGAACCCCAACTACAAGGGGCAGTTGACGCCGAAGAACGAGAAGGTCGAACTGCGTTCCTTCGCGGACGCCACCGCCATGGGCACCGCTCTCTCCGACGGCGACATCGACCTGATGACCCGCACGATGTCTCCCGAGCAGATCAGGAAGCTCGATGAAGGCTCGACCGGCGACATCGACCTCGTCCAGATGCCCGGCCTCGAAATCCGCTACCTCGCGTTCAACACCAACGCCCCGACGGTGAAGACGAAAGCCGTCCGCCAGGCGATGGCCCAGATCATCAACCGCCCCGAACTGGTCTCCAAGGTGTACGGCGGCGAGGCCCAGCCGCTCTACTCCCTGGTCCCGGCCACCATCACCGGCCACTCGAACTCCTTCTTCAACAAGTACGGCGAGCCGAGCGACACCAAGGCCAGAACCCTGATGGAGAACGCCGGTATCACCACCCCGGTGAAACTGACCCTGCATTACACGACCGACCACTACGGCTCTGCCACCAAGCAGGAGTTCGAGGAACTGCAGAAGCAGCTCAACGCCAGCGGTCTGTTCAGCGTCACCATCGAGGGCGCCCCCTGGGCCACCTTCCGCCCGGCCGAGAAGGAGGGCGAGTACGACGTCTACGGAATGGGCTGGTTCCCGGACTTCCCCGACGCGGACAACTACCTCGCGCCGTTCCTCGACAAGGACAACTTCCTCAACCTGCCGTACGCCAACAGCAGGATCCGTAACAGCCTGATCCCGGAGTCCCGCCGCGAGGCCGACCGCCTCACCGCCTCCACGAGCCTCACGGACATCCAGGACATCGTGGCCGACGACGTACCCGTACTGCCGTTGTGGCAGGGCAACCAGTACATCGCCGCCCGCGACGGCATCACCGGCGCCGAGTGGGCGCTCAACTCCTCCTCGACGCTCCAGTTCTGGGAGCTCGGCCGCGGTGTGGGCAACTGACCGGCACACCCGTCCGACGCACGAATCCCGACCCGGGGCTGGGACGGTCCCGGGTACTCAAGACCCAACGACAAGGCACTTCCACGTGAACCTGCGCAACCAGTGGCCAGTCCTGCCCATCGTGGCGGGGCTGGCCTCCGGCCTCCTGACCGGATGCGGCTCGGAGAACGGTGACTCGGGGGCCGGCGGCTCCACCGTGGTGATGGGGATGTCCGACGACGTCCTGGCCACCGACCCGGCCTCCGGCTACGACCCAGGCTCCTGGCTGTTGTTCAACAACGTCTTCCAGTCGTTGCTGAGCTTCCCCAGCGGAGGCACCGAACCGCAGCCCGAGGCCGCCAAGGCGTGCGCCTTCAGCGACGCGGAGACCAAGGTGTACAAGTGCACCCTGCGCGACGGCCTGAAGTTCAGCAACGGTGACTCGCTCACCTCGAAGGACGTCAAGTTCTCCTTCGACCGCATGCTGAAGATCAACGACCCCGCCGGCCCCGCGATCATGTTCCCGATGCTCGACTCGGTGGACACCCCGGACGAGAAGACCGTCGTCTTCAACCTCAAGGTGCCCGACGCCACCTTCCCCAGCAAGATCGCCTCCGGCGCCGGCTCGATCGTCGACCACCGGCAGTACGACGAGGACGGCCTGCGGAAGGACGGCGATGCCGCCGGCTCCGGCCCCTACGTGCTCGACTCGTTCGGCGACGACAACGCGGTCTTCTCCGTCAACCCGAACTACAGGGGCACCGCCGAGGTCCAGAACTCCGGCGTCACCCTAAAGTTCTTCCACGGCGACCAGACCAACCTGAAGAACGCCCTCCTCGACGGCGACGTCGACTTCGCCTACCGAGGCCTCAAGGCCGGCGACATAGCCGACATCGAGAAGGACAGCGGCGACGAGGGCATCGACATCGTCGAGGGCACCAGCGCCGAGGTCCAGCACCTCGTCTTCAACATGAACGACCCGGTCGCAGGAAAGGCCGGCGTCCGCAAGGCCATCGCCTACCTCCTCGACCGGGAGGCCCTCGTCAACGAGGTCTACGAGGACACCGCGACGCCCCTCTACTCGATCATCCCGGCCGGCATAGCCGGTCACAACACCGCCTTCTTCGACACCTACGGCGCCCGCCCCTCCACGTCCAAGGCCCAGGCGGCCCTCCAGGACGACGGCATCACCGGCAAGGTCAAGCTGACCCTCTGGTCGACGCCGTCCCGCTACGGCCCCGCCACCGACGACGAGTTCAAGGCCATCGCCAAGCAGCTCAACGCCAGCGGTCTGTTCGAGGCGACCGTCCAGTCCGTGCCCTTCGCCCAGTACGAGAAGGACATCGAGGCCGGCAAGTACGGCGTGTACGTGAAGGGCTGGGTGCCGGACTACCCCGACGCCGACAACTTCACCGCCCCGTTCTTCGGCCAGGGCAACGTGCTCGGGAACAACTTCACCAACAGCACGATCACCGACACCCTCATCCCCGGTACCGCCGCCGAGAGCGATCGCGCCGCGACCGACGCGGACTTCGGCGAGCTCCAGGACATCGTCGCCCAGGAGATCCCCGTCCTCCCGGTCTGGCAGGCCAAGCAGTACGCCGTCGCCCGCGAGAACGTCTACGGCCTGGAGTACTGCCTCGACGCCTCGACCGTCTTCCGCTTCTGGGAGATCAAGAAGGGCTGACCCCCGCGATGCGCCGCCGAGGGCGCCCCTTCCTTTACCGGAAAGGGCGCCCTCGTCGTCGTACACACACCTCCGTCGTACGCATGTGCGGTTACTGTGCGCCGGGGCGCACCAGCCCGCTCTCGTACGCGTACACCGCGGCCTGCACCCGGTCGCGCAGGCCCAGCTTGGTCAGTACATGCCCGACATGCGTCTTGACCGTCGTCTCACTGACGAACAGGTCAGCGGCGATCTCCGCGTTCGACAACCCGCGCGCCACCAGCTTCAGCACCTCGACCTCACGCTCGGTCAGTGTGTGCAGCGTGTCCGGTACCGGCTCGTCACCCGAGGGCAGATGCCCCGCGTACTTGTCGAGAAGCCGGCGCGTGATGCTCGGCGCGAGCATCGCCTCGCCCGCCGCCACCACCCGGATCGCCTGCACCAGCTCGTTCGCCGGCGCGTCCTTCAGAAGGAAGCCACTGGCACCGGCCCGCAGCGCTTCCACCACGTACTCGTCGAGATCGAAGGTCGTCAGTACCAGCACCTTCGCCGGCCCGTCCCGCCCCGGCCCGGTGATCTGCCGAGTCGCCTCCACACCGTCCATCCGAGGCATACGGATGTCCATCAGAACCACATCGGGCTGCAGGGCCCGCACCTGGTCGATCGCCTGAAGACCGTCTCCGGCCTCGCCGACGACCGCGATGTCCTGCTCGGCCTCCAGAATCATCCGGAACCCGGTACGCAGCAGCGGCTGGTCGTCCACAAGCAGGACGCGGATGGCCACGTAAATCTCCTTCGCTAGGCAGCTCCCATTCTGCCCTGTGCGGCAACGCGCCCCGAAAGGGGCGCGGGGCTGTATCGATCTGCGGCTCCGCCGCTGGGCGCGCCCAGCCCCCACCGACCCGCAGATCCATCACCGCGCATCCGGCGGAGCCACACGCACAGGCAACGGATACGGCGGGGGAGTGCCCCCAAATTCCGGACATACCGCCTGGTGATCACACCATCCACAGAGCTTCGTCGGCCGGGGCCGCCACACCCCCGACTCCGTCGCCTCCCGGATCGCCTCCCACAGCGCCAGCAGCTTCCGCTCCACCCGTTCCAGATCGGCCAGGACCGGGTCGTACGTCACCACATCCCCACTGCCGAGATACACCAGCTGCAGCCGCCGCGGCACCACGTTCCTCAACCGCCAGACGACCAGCGCGTAGAACTTCATCTGGAACAGCGCGCCTTCCGCATACTCCGGACGCGGCGCCTTCCCCGTCTTGTAGTCGACGATCCGCACCTCGCCCGTGGCCGCCACATCGACCCGGTCGATGATCCCGCGCAGCTTCAGCCCCGAATCCAGCTCCGCCTCGACGAACAGCTCGCGCTCGGCAGGCTCCAGACGCGTCGGATCCTCCAGCCCGAACCAGCGCTCCACCAGCCGCTCAGCCTCACCCAGCCACCGCGACAGCCGCTCCCCGTCCGGATCGTCCGCGAACAGCTCCACCACCTCCGGCCGTGTCTCCCGCAGCCGGTCCCACTGCCCCGGGATCAACGACTTCGCGCGCGGCGCCGTCCGCTCGGCCGCCGGCGCGTCGAACAGCCGCTCAAGAACCGCGTGCACCAACGTGCCTCTCGTCGCCGCCTCACTCGGCTTCTCCGGCAACCGGTCGATCACCCGGAACCGGTACAGCAGCGGGCACTGCATGAAGTCACTGGCCCGCGAGGGCGACAACGACGCCGGCGCGGAGGGCAGCACAACCGGCGAAACGGTCTCGGTGGCGCCCTCGGTGCTGATTTCCATGACGACGACCATACGGCCCGCCACTGACAGTGACCCGGCCGCAGCCTCGCCCGACGACGGCAGCCCGGCGAACACAGGGGGTGCCGGGGCGGAACGCGTTGCGACGGCCGCATACCATCGACCCGAGACCCTTCCGCCCCGGAGCGGAAAAGGGAGACGCATCCGACAAGGGGACACCGTGGACGAGAGTGGCGGGAGCGGGCAGCCGCGCTCCGGCAACGACCAGTCGACCGACCGCCACACAGGGCGTACGGCCCCGGCGACCGACGCCACACACCCCGAACCCACCACCACCGACACCACGCTCGCGGAGACCGGGGAACGCGTGGCGGAGACCACGCGGAACGACGAGCGCCCCGAACCCGCGAAACCGGCCGACCCGGAACCCGCGAAACCGACGGAGCCCACGCCACCGGACGCGCCCGCCGACGCCACGGGCCGCGCCCGCCTCACCCCCCGCCTGGCCAAGTCCCGCGCCCCCCGGAAACGCAAGGACCCAGGCGGCGGACTCCTCATGGGACGCCCCTTCGGGGTACCCGTCTACGTCGCCCCCAGCTGGTTCCTCGTCGCCGCCCTCATCACCTGGGTCTTCGGCGGCCAGCTGGACCGCGTCCTGCCCGAACTCGGCGCCCTGCGCTACCTCGTCTCCCTGTTCTTCGCGGTCGCCTTCTACGCCTCCGTCCTCGTCCACGAACTCGCCCACACCGTCGCCGCCCTCCGCTTCAAACTCCCGGTACGCCGCATCCAGCTCCAGTTCTTCGGTGGCGTCTCCGAGATCGAGAAGGAGTCCGAGACCCCGGGCCGTGAGTTCGTGCTCGCCTTCGTCGGCCCGCTTCTCTCCCTGATCCTCGCGGGCGTCTTCTACCTGGCCCTCCAGACCGTCGACCCCGGCACCGTCCCCGGCGTCCTGCTTGCCGGCCTGATGATCTCCAACCTCATCGTCGCCGCCTTCAACCTCCTGCCCGGCCTGCCCCTCGACGGCGGACGTATGCTCCGCGCCGTCGTCTGGAAGATCACCGGCAAACCCATGAGCGGTACGATCGCCGCCGCCTGGGTCGGCCGAGCCCTCGCCGTCTCCGTCCTCATCGGACTCCCACTGCTCACCCAGTCCGGCGCCCTCGGCTCCAACGCCGAGGACAGCGTCGGCATGGACACCGTCACCGACGCCCTGCTCGCTGCCATCCTCGCCGCGATCATCTGGACCGGCGCCGGCAACAGCCTCCGCATGGCCCGCCTGCGCGAACACCTCCCGGAACTGCGCGCCCGCAACCTCACCCGCCGCGCTGTTCCCGTCGAGACGAGCACCCCCCTCTCCGAGGCACTGCGGCGCGCCAACGAGGCCGGCGCCCGTGCCCTGGTCGTCGTCGACGCCGACGGAGAACCCCTCTCCCTCGTCCGCGAGGCCGGCATCGTCGGCGTACCCGAACACCGGCGCCCCTGGGTCTCCGTCGGCGGTCTCGCCCAGGACCTCACCGAGGGCATGCGGGTCTCCGCGGAACTCTCCGGCGAGGAACTCCTCGACGCCCTGCGCGCGACCCCCGCCAGCGAGTACCTGGTCGTGGAGGAGTCCGGAGAGATCTACGGAGTCCTCTCGGCGGCCGACGTCGAACGCGCCTTCGTCAAGGCCATGGCCCGCCCGAACTAGAGCACCGCTCTCCTCGCACCACCGGAGCCGGGGCAGGCCGCGAGGATCAGCGGGACGCCCGCCCGCGACGCCAGGGTCGGCCACCGACGGAAGCTGCCGGACCAGGCCGCGGACGATGCGGGCAGAGCCGAGCGCTCAGCGGACCGTGACGGTCAGGAGCAGAGCCGGAACAGCCGCTTAGCCTTGATCCACCGATTCGATGTTTGTGGATAACTCTTCTTGAAACGAGGA
>NZ_JAVFVX010000079.1:0-36544 GCF_033441795.1 Streptomyces sp. ADMS
TCGCCCGCACCCGTCACTGGCTCGACGAACACCCCACCGCACCCCCGACCCCCGAGCCGCCGCGAGTGAAGCCGGGACCGCACCCCCTGCTGGACGAGGTCCTGCTCAGCTCCGTCGACCAGTCCGTCTTCGGCACCGAGTTCGCTCGTGGCCGGCACTGGGTCCTCGACGAGCACCGACTGCTCGGCGAGGGCATCGTGCCTGGCACCACGTACCTAGAGATGGCACGTGCCGCGGGCTCTGTGCACCTCGACCGTCCCGTCACGGAAATCCTGGACGTCACCTTCCTGGTGCCGCTCATGGTGCAGGACGGGCAGCCCCGACAGGTGCACACGACGATTCGGGACGGCGGCGAAGGCCTGGCGGAGTTCACGGTCGCCAGCCAGGACCCGGTGAGCGATCACTGGACACTGCACGCCCAGGGAAAGATCGGCGTGCGCCCGCATGCCGGTGTTCCACCGCGACTGGACCCCGAACAGCTGCGCGCGTCCTGCGACATCGGCGTGCTGGACATGGGAAAGCGGCTGGCTGAGCACCAGGTCATGGCTTTCGGCGATCGCTGGCTGCGCAGTATGCCCACCGTACGCATAGGACTGCGGGCGGCGTTGGGCCGTATTGACATGCCCTCCGCGTACCGGGCCGAGTGCTCCGACCATGTCCTGCATCCGGTACTGCTCGACCTCGCCACCGGTTTCGGCGTGTTCTCCATGATGGAAACCGTTCAGGACCGGAAACGGGTCACCAGTGACGAACGGGACTTCTATCTGCCGGTCGGCTACGACTCGCTGCGTCTGTACGCACCGCTGCCGCCGCAGGGACTGAGCCTCCTCCGACCCCACGAAAACTCCCGTTTCGGTGAGGAGATACGCAAGGTCGACATCCTGATCTGTGACGACGCGGGTGAAGTCGCCGTCGAGATCGGTGGGTTCACCGTGAAACGCGTGACCGACGCGCAGAGCACGGTGGCTCGGCTGCGTCCGCATTCCCGGCATCACGTGCTGCGCTGGACCCCATTGCGGGAAGCCGCACCGGAGCGTCACGAGCAGTCGGCGAGGATGCTGGTGCTCGGCGAGCCGGGAAGTCTGGCCGAAGGGATGAGCAAGCACCTCCGGGCACAGGGGATATCGGTGACCGCGGCGCGAATTGCGCCTACCCGGGCCGAAGCGGCGGAGACAACCGACCCCGGCTTCGAGGTGCCTCCCTCGGCCGAGGGCTTCGACCGCCTCTTCGACGCCCTCGGCGACGATCCGTACGACGAGATCCTCCTGGTCGCCGGACCCGCCGACCGCATGGTGCACCAGGACACGGCGCAGCTCGCGGCGCGTTTGGACAACGGCGTCCACGGCTTGTTCCATCTGGTGCAGTGCCTGTCCCGCCGGGGCGCGATGCCGAGCAGGATCACGGTCGTGGCGCCCGATGTGGCACGGGTGACGGGACGCGAGGCCTCGACGGCACCGGTGCACGCCGCGCTGTTCGCGGCGGCGGGGGTCGTCGGCCTGGAGAGCGAGGACACCGAGGTCCGGTGCATCGACGTGGCTGACGGCACGGAGCCCGTCGCCGTATGTGCTGAACTGTTCGCGGGATCCGGACCCCGGACCGTGGCCTTGCGTGAAGGCGTCCGCTACGCGACCTGTCTCGAACCCGTCCACTTCAAACCGGCGACGGACAAGCCGCAGCGCCCAGAGGGCGTGTACCTGATTACCGGCGGTCTGGGCGGTCTGGGCCTCGCGGTCGCCCTGCACCTGAGCCGCACCATGCCGGGAGTGGCCCTGGCCCTGGTCAACCGCAGCGAGGTGCCCCCGCCCGAGGGATGGCACGAGGCGTCCGCCGCTGATCCCAGGCTCCGCAAGCAGCTCGACGGCCTGCGTGAACTTGTGGACAATGGCGCGCTGGTGCGCACCTACAGCGGCGATGTATCCGATCTGAAGGCGATGACCGAGATCGTCGCCGCCGTCCGGCGGGACCTCGGCGACATCGGCTGCGTGGTGCACGCGGCAGGCGTAGCCGGCGACGGGTTCCTCTTCCGTAAGGACATGGAGACCTTCAGGGCCACCCTGGCTCCCAAGGTGCTCGGTGCCACCGTGCTGGACCTGGCCACCAAGGACCACTCGCAGCCGCCCCCGCTTATGGTCAACTTCGGTTCCACGGTGTCGGTCTTCGGATCGGTCGGACAGAGCGACTACACCGCCGGCAACAGCTATCTCGACCACTTCGCCGACTTCCGCTCGGCGGAGGGCAGACGCACACTGACCATCGACTGGACCGACTGGCTCGGCACCGGTATGGCCTTCGACTACGAGGTGGAGGCGGACAGGGGCTTCTTCCGCTCGATATCCATCGAGGACGGTCTCAGCAGTCTCGACGAGATCCTCGCCGTGGACGAACCCCGGGTGATCGTGGGCGAGATCAACTACGAGAGGCTGGGCACAGCCCGCAGCGGACCGCTCGCCGACCAGGTGCGTCTCTCTCCGGTCCTGTTCGCCCCCTCGATCCAGCAAGCGCTGGCCACGGAACGGCAGTCCGGCGAGCCGGACGACCCGGGGGCTGCCCCCTCCACTCTCAACGGACTACGCGTACTCGGCCGAGACAGCGGCGAATACAGCGACTCCGAACGCCACCTGGCACACCTGCTGGCCGGAGAATTCGACCTCGCCGAGGTCGATATCCACGACGACTGGCTCCTGATGGGCATGGATTCACTCCAGTCGCTACGACTGGCACAGCGGATCCAGAAGGAGATGGGTGTCCGGGTGTCCATGGTCGACCTTTTCCAGTACACCACCATCGCAGCCATGGCCAACTATCTGGAAAGCCGTAAGGAACAGTCCTGAACGGCGGAGACCAGAATTCTTGCGACGGGAAGGAGAGCCCTGTGACCATACGGACGATCGGTGTCATCGGCGCCGGAACCATCGGACGCGGCGTTGCGCAGGATTTCACGCAGGCCGGATACGACGTCGTGCTCATCGATGTCTCGAAGAACCAACTTGACAGCGCACTGCGGCAGATCGGCGATGATCTGCTCCTCCACAGCATGTTCCACTCGAAGTCGCCGACGGAGGAGACCGGTGCCGTCGTCGGACGGGTGCATGCCTGCACCGACATCGGGGAGTTGGGTGCCGCCGACTTCGTAGTGGAGAACGTGACGGAGAACTGGGATGTGAAACGCGAGGTCTACGAGAAAATCGATACCATCTGCCGTCCCGGCGTGATATTCGGCGTAAATACCTCGGCCATCCCGATCACCCGGGCGGCCTCGGTGACGACGCGACCGGCCGATGTCCTCGGCCTGCATTTCATGAATCCGGTACCCCTCATGGGAACCGTCGAAGTGGTGAAAGGACATTTCACCTCGGAGAAGACGACGGACGCCGCGCTCGGGCTGCTCGGAACTCTGGGCAAGGAAGGCATCGTCGTCGAGGACTCCCCGGGCTTCGTCACCAACCGGGTTCTCATGCTCACCATCAACGAGGCGATCTTTTGCGTCCAGGACCAAGTGGCCACCGCCGAACAGGTGGACCGCATGTTCAAAGGATGCTTCGGCCACAAGATGGGACCCCTGGAGACCGGAGACCTCATCGGCCTGGACACCATCCTGAACTCGATCACCGTCATGTACGAGGCCTTCCGCGATAGCAAGTACCGCCCGGCTCCGCTCCTGGTCCGGATGGTCGACGCTGGGCTCCTGGGCCAGAAAACGGGACAGGGCTTCTACACCTACTGAGACCGCGCTCCCACGGACACGTGGACTTCCATGTTTTTCACGGCAAGGAGGGAACCCAGATGGACCACCTGCATCGACAGGCGGCCGAAAGCACCGGACCGGCCGGAACAACACAGGTACGGGAGGAGACGCTGCGCGCCGTCTTCGCCCAGGTGCTTGGTCTGGACACCGTAGGCTGCGACGAGTCGTTCTTCGCACTGGGCGGCCATTCTCTCCTGGCGATGCGACTGATCGGCCGGATTCGCACGACCCTGGGCGTCGACGTCTCCGTACGCACGGTCTTCGAGGCACCCACGGTGGCCGCACTGAGCGAACGGCTGGCGTATGAGACACCCGTGACCGTGCCGGAACTGAGGCCCCGGCCGCGGGGCGACATGATCCCCCTGGCCCCTGTGCAACAGCGGCTGTGGTTTCTCAACCGGCTGGAAGCCGAGGCGGCGACCTACAACATGCCCGTGGCCTACCGGCTCACCGGCGAACTCGACGTACCAGCGTTGCGCCAGGCCCTCGACGACGTGGTGGCCCGGCACGAGAGCCTGCGCACCGCGTACCCGGACTGGGACGACAGACCCCAGCAGGTTGTCCTCGATCCGGACGAGGCGACCGTACGGCTGCCCGTCCACGCCGTCGACGAGGCGGAGGTGGTCGAAGCTGTCGCAGCCGCGGCCGGCCACACCTTTGACCTGACCGCCGAGACCGCGCTGCGCGCGGAGCTCTTCAGGATCTCCGAGCGGGAGCATGTGCTGCTGATCGTGGTCCACCACATAGCTTGCGACGCCTGGTCCCTCATCCCACTGACCCATGACATCGAGCGTGCCTACGCCGCCAGACGCCGGGGCGTCGCGCCACGCTGGGAAGCGCTGGCCGTGCAGTATGCCGACTACGCGTCCTGGCACCGGGACCTGCTAGGCAGCCTCGACGACCCGGACAGCCTGCTGAGCCGTCAAGTACGGTTCTGGCGGCGCGAACTGGCGGATCCGTCGGCCCCGCCGCTGCCCGACGGGGCCGCACCCCGTGGCGAAGGGGACTTGCCGTCGCACGCCGGCGCCTGCGTCAGGATGTCCGTCCCGCCCGAGGCCCATCGCGCGCTGCAGCAGCTGGCCGACGAGACCGACACCAGCATGTTCATGATCGTGCACGGTGCGCTCGCAGCTGTACTTGCCCGGCACGGCTCCTCGACGGACGTAGTCATCGGCACCTCCACGGCGGGGCGCACCGATCCGGCACTCGACGACCTTGTCGGATTCTTCGCCAACACGCTGGCCCTGCGCACGGAATCAGGGGGCGACCCGACGTTCAGGGAGTTTCTCGCCCGAGTGCGGCGCACCGATCTCACGGCCTTCGCGCACCTGGACGTGCCGTTCGACCAGGTCGTCGAGAAGGTCAATCCGCGCCGGTCGGCCGGCTCCCACCCGCTGTTCCAGGTCATGCTGGTGTTCCAGAACGCGCTCGTGTCCGAGCTGCGCCTGCCCGGCCTCGGCATCCGGCCCCAGCCTGTTGACGAGGGTGTGACGCGCTTCGACCTCCGTTTCGAGTTCATCGAGCGTTTCACGGAGCAGGGTCGCGCGGCAGGCATCGACGCTTCCCTCAACCATGCGCTCCGGCTGTATCCCCCGTCGGTCGCCGAGCGGTTGATCGGCGATGTCGTCGACACCCTGACGGCCGTGTCGTGCGATTCCGGCCTGCGACTTGGCGAGATCGCACGCGGCGCGGCCTCCTCACGCACGGCGAAGGGACACCAACGGGAGCGGAGCCGCTCCCGTGACGCCGCATCGAGGGTCGCCTTTGTCTGCTCGCCCTACGGGCAGCAGTGGGCGGGCATGGCCCGGTCCCTCGTTCGTACCGATCCGGTGTTCCGGTCCGCGCTGGAGGAATGCGACCGCGCCCTGCGCCCCCACCTGGGGTTGTCCGTCCTGGAAGACGTCCTGTGCGTCCCGTCCGTCCTGTCCGACGAGAAACGCGTGAGCGACGGCGACGTCGGGGTGCTGCAGCCCGCCGTCTTCGCCGTCCAGGTCGCTGTCGCCCGATGGCTGGAGGCGTCCGGCGTTGTGCCGGGTGCCGTGACGGGCCACAGCCTCGGGGAGATCGCCGCATGTGTGATAGCCGGGATCATCGACCTGCCGACCGCGGCTCGGCTGGTGCACCACTACAGCGACCAGCAGCGACGAGTTTCCGGCCCTGACACCGGCATGGCCGTGGTGGAACTCGCGGCCGCCGAGCTGAACCGCTATGTCGGAGCGAGCGGCGGACGTGTCTCCATAGCCACCAGGAACGGGCCGCGGACCACCGGTCTGGCCGGTGACCGTGGCGAACTCCGGGCCATCCTGGCCGACTTGCAGGAACGGGATGTGCTCTGCGCGATGATCCGCGTCAACCTCCCCGCCCACGGCCCGGCGATCGATCTGATCGCGGACGATCTCAGACGGGCCATCGGTAGCCTGGCCACCCGCCCCGGCCGTATGCCCTTCATTTCCTCGGTCACCGGCCGCCCGGTGGACTGGAAGGACATCACGGCCGACTACTTCGTCCGCAACCTCCGGCAACCGGTGCTGCTCGCCGACGCGACCCGCAGGCTGCTCGCCGACGGTCACGACATCCTCGTCGAGATCAGCGCACACCCCATTCTCGCCCCCGCGCTCCAGCAGAGCGCCGACGACTTCGCGGGCGACGCGACCGTCGTCACGACCCTGCGTCGCGAGGGCGACCGCAGTGCCCTGGTCGAGACGCTGGACGCTCTGCGGCGTCTCGGACAGCCGGACAGCGAAGCAAGGGAGAAACAATGACGACATCCGCCGACGGCCTGGTGACCCTACGATTCCTTGACCACGCCCCGGAAACCCCTCTGATCATGGAACCGAGGACCGCTGAGGTCTCCCTCTCCGTCTGGCTGGGAACCCACCGTGAATACATCGAGTCGACGCTGCACCGGCATGGCGCGATCCTGTTCCGGAACTTCCACGACGGATCGGTCGAGAAGTTCGAGGAGGCGGCGCGGGCGATCTGCGCGGACCTCTTCGGGGAGTACGGCGATCTGCCGCGGGAGGGCGAGTCGGAGCTGATCTACAAATCGACCCCGTATCCCGCCGACCGTTCGATCCTGTTTCACAACGAGAGTTCCCATCTGCACAGTTGGCCGATGCGTCAGTTCTTCTCGTGCATCGTGGCGGCGTCGTCCGGCGGGGAGACCCCCATAGTTGACGGCCGTCGGGTCTACCGGCGGCTGAGGGATGACCTGGTCGAGGAGTTCAGGCACCGGAGACTGCGCTACGTCCGGAATTTCATCAAGTCGTTCGATGTCAGCTGGTCCCACTTCTACGGTACGGACGACCCCGCAGCGGTCGAACGCGCCTGCGCCGAGGCGGACACCGAATACGCGTGGGCACCGGACGGCACGCTGCGTACCTGGCGCGTCGCGGACGCCGCCCTGCCCCATCCGCGCACGGGCGAGCCGGTCTTCTTCAACCAGCTGAGCCTGCACCACCCTTCGTGTCTCGACCCCGAGATGCGCGGCGCGCTGCTCGGAATGTTCGGGGAGGAGGGCATGCCCCGGAACGTCTTCTGGGGGGACGGCGAACCGATACCCGACGATGTGGTCGGCGAGGTCCGCGACGCCCTGGAACAGGAGTCCGTCGTGTTTCCCTGGCAGGAGGGGGACGTGCTCCTCCTGGACAACATGCTCGTCGCACACGCCCGTCGGCCGTTCGTGGGCAGCCGCAAGGTCGTGGTCGCTCTCGGTGACATGATGACGGCTGGCACGTGCGGAGCCCCGGGCCTGGGGAGGCAGTCGTGATCAGCCAGCTGACCGCCGAACAACGCCACAGGTGGCGGGAGTTCCGCGCATTCGCCGACGGTGTCATCGCACCGGCCGCCGACACGATCGACGCCCGGCAGGAGATTCCCCGTCCCCTCATCCGTGAACTGGGCGAGGCAGGCTGGCTGTCCGCGATGCTGCCCGAGCGGTGGGGCGGCCGGGGGCTGGACGCGGCCCACTACGGCATGATGGCCGAGGAGTTGGGACGGACCTGCTCGAACGTGCGGAACTTCGTCGCCGTACAGGACATGGTCTCGCACGCCGTCTCGATGTGGGGAATACCGGAGCAGAAGCTGCGGTGGCTGCCGGAGATCGCGGCAGGCCGACGGATCGCGGCGTTCCTGCTGACCGAGCCTGACACCGGCAGCGACGCACAGGACGTGCGCACCGAGGCGAAGGACGACGGCTCGGAGATCGTCGTCAGCGGTGCGAAGAAGTGGATCAGCTTTGGCCAGTGTGCCGACCTGTTCCTGGTGTTCGTCCAGTACCAGGGGCGGCACACAGCGATCCTGGTGGAGCGCGACAGCCCTGGCGTGCACGTCACACCCCTGACCGACATGCTCGGTCTGCGCGGTTCCATGCTGGCCGAGATCACCTTCGAGGAATGTCGGGTGCCGGCCGACTCCGTCATCGGGCATCCTGGGTCGGGACTGGCTTTCGTCGCGGCGAACTCCCTGGACATCGGCCGCTACAGCACTGCCTGGGGCTGCGTCGGACTCGCCCAGGCCTGCCTCGACGCGTCGAGCGCGTACGCGGCCGAGCGCAGGCAGTACGGCAAGCCGCTGGCCGATCACCAGCTCGTCCAGCAGATGCTCGCGGACATGCTCACGCAGAGCCGGGCGGCCCGTCTGTTGTGCTGGCAGGCGGGCCAGGCCGCGGACCGTGAGGACGAGGACAGCCACTACGAGGCTCTCACCGCCAAGTATTTCAGCTCGACCGTCGCGGCCCGTATCGCGGGCCAGGCGGTGCAGATCCACGGTGCACGCGGCATGGGCGCCGGAGCGGCCGTCGGGCGGTTCTTCCGGGACGCCAAGGCCATGGAGATCATCGAAGGTGCCTCGCAGGTCATCCAGCAACTGCTCGGCCGATGGAGCGCGGTCGCGGGCCATCCGTCCGCCCTCGGCCCGTCGGGGTGACCGCTTCCCGCCCCCCTGCCCATCACTGCCTGTACTTCCGCACTACGAGGAGAATCGTATGAACGATGCTGTGCGTCCCCGGGTCCATGACTTCCTCAAGCCCAAGCTGGGCGGCCATTCGCTCTCCGAAAACGACGACATCTTCGCTCTCGGCTACGTCAACTCCCTGTTCGCGATGCAACTGGCCCGGTTTATCCAGCGGGAGTTCGATTTGGAACTGACCCCCGGCGACATGAACTTCGACAACTTCCGGACCGTGGACGCCATTGTCCGCCTGGTCGATGCCAAGACGGGAGCGCGGACCACGCCGGAGGTCTGTCCGTGACCCGGCCTGAACCCATGAAAGTGGCGGGCCCGCCGAGCGGCGTCGTGGCCACGGGCATCAAGCTCTCCTTGCCGATCCCGCTCTCGCTGGCGGACGAGATAGGGCGCCGCATTCTCTTCCTGTCTTCCGACATCGTCGACTTCGAACTGGTCACCGACACGGCTGGCGTCACCGGCGTGACGGTGTATTCAGCCGAGCCGCTCGACGAGTCGGCGGTGACCCGCAAGATCAACACGGCCCTGGATATTGACGTACGACCGCAGTTCGCCACCCCCGCCAGAGTGGTGTGGCGATCCCCGGTCAGCCGCGAGGTGGCTGAGGGCACCTACGAAGAGCTGGCCAGGGCGGGCGTGGTCGTCCAGACGGGCGAGGGCCAGATCGCCCTGGGTGAGCCGTTACTGGAGCTGTTCCACTACTTCGACCGTGCCCTGGTCGACCTGCTGAAGAGCAGTGTCGAGATCCTGCAGTACCAGTACCCCACACTCATCAGCACCGAGACGCTCCAGACCGCCGGATACACCTCGGCTTTCCCACACCACCTGTTCTTCATCACGCGCCTGCACAACGACATCGACGTCTATCGCGACATCCAGAACACCTACGCGGACACACCGCTCGACGAGCGGCTGCTGCGGTTCTGCCGAAACGTCGACTACTGCCTGCCGCCCACCATGTGCTATCACACCTTCAGCCAGTACCGAGGCACGACGGTGGGCGCCGACGGTCCGCAAGCCGTCACCGCGCTCGGGAAGGCGTTTCGCTTCGAGGCCGGCTACGCCACCACGATGGAGCGCCTGTGGGACTTCACCATCCGCGAGATGGTCTTCATGGGCACCCGGACTGAGGTTCTCGCCCTGCGCGAGCTGATGATGACGAAGGTCTTTGACTTCCTGCGGGAACTTGGCCTGAGCGGCCACTGCGAGGTGAGCAATGACCCCTTCTTCGGCGGCGCCGACACTTCCGACCGGATCTTTTCGCAGCGCATGATGGAACTCAAATACGAGGTACGGCTCCCCGTGGGAAGCGACCGTACCGTGGCCGTTGGATCGTTCAACTTCCACACTGACCTTTTCGGCCGCTCGTTCGGCATTGAGCACAGCGACGGCGGGCCCGTTTCGAGTGCTTGCGTGGGCTTCGGCATGGAGCGCCTTGTCTACGCCTTCCTGTGTCAGTTCGGACTCGACAAGACCAACTGGCCCCCCGGCGTCCGCTCATGAACACGCACGCAGAAATGAGATCCGCATTGATGAGAAGCCAGGACACCCATCCCGGTGAGCGGGACGTCAGCGGGGCACTGCGATATCTCTGGTGGCTGGTCACCTGCCAGCGTCGGCGGGTGATTCTCGCGGCCGTGCTGGGGGTCGCCTGGATGCTGGGCCTCGCGCTGACGCCCTACCTGCTCTCCCGCGCCGTCGACGACGGCCTGCGGACGGGGAACTACTCCTCGCTGGTGAGCTGGGCCCTGGTGCTTCTCGTGGTGGGCGTGCTGAACGGTGTAGTTGCGATCACTCGTCACCGCACGCTCACGAAGGTACGGCTGGACGCCGCCTTCCGGACGGTCAGCGCCGTCGGCGAGCACTCCACCAGACTCGGCAGCACGCTCAGCCGTAAGGTCACGGCCGGCGAGATGACCACGATCGGGATCGGCGACGTGTGGGTGATCAGCAACTCTCTGACCATCGCCGGTCCGGGGGTGGGTTCCGTCGTTGCCTACATCGTGGTGGCCGGGCTGCTGCTGTCCATTTCGCCGCTGCTGGCGCTGATCGTGTTGCTCGGGGCGCCCGTGGTCGCGGCGGCCGTCGGACCGCTGCTCGGCAGACTGCGCGATGTCGGGTCGGACTACCGCGAGCGCCAAGGCGAGCTGACGGCCCAGCTGGTCGACATCGCCGAGGGCCTGCGCCTGCTCAACGGCATCGGCGGCAAGGACCGCTTCGCCGATCGTTACGGTCGGGAGTCCCGGCGGCTGCGCGACGAGGGCTTCCGGGTCGCGTCCCTCTCCAGCTGGGTCCCCACCCTCGGCATCGGCTTCCCCCTGCTCTTCCTGGCCGCCGTGACCTGGCTGGCCGCCAGGATGGCCGCCCAGCACACCATCTCCATCGGAGATCTCGTCGCCGTCTACGGTTATGTCGCCTTCCTCGTGCTGCCGGTCAGCGAGCTGATCGAAAGCGGCTCAGACCTTTCCCAGGCCGTGGTGTCCGCGCGGCGCGTCATCGCGCTGCTGAGACTGGAACGGGACGAGGCGGCCACGCCCGCCACGGGCGAGGGGCCGAGCGGAGCGGCCGGACTGCGTGATCCGGCCTCCGGCGTCGAGGTCGCCGTCGGCTGCTTCACCGCCGTGGTGAGCGCCCGGCCGCAGGACGCCCAGACGGTCGTCGAACGCCTGGGCGGGTTCCAGCCGTCGGAGGCCGTCTGGGGCGGCATCCCGCTCGACTCCGTGGGCCCTCGACAACTCCGGGATCGCATCTTGGTTGCGGACAACGAAGCCGACATCTTCGCTGGCACGCTGCGTGAGGTCGTTGCCGGCCGGCTGGATCCGGATGACGACTCTGTCCGCCGCGCGCTGCACCTGGCGGCCGCGGAGGATGTCGTCCACGGATTGCCCGATGGACTGTCCTCAATCGTCGAGTCGCAGGCCCGCAACCTCTCGGGGGGCCAGCGACAGCGTGTCCGCCTCGCCCGCGCCCTGCTCGCCGATCCCGAGGTGCTCCTCGCTGTCGAGCCCACCTCGGCGGTGGACGCGCGCACCGAGGCGACGATCGCGGCCCGGCTGCACGACGGGCGCAGCGGCCGTACGACGATGGTGACCACCACCTCCCCGTTGGTGCTGGACCGGGCGGACGTCGTGCACTATCTGGTCGAGGGCCGGGTTGCCGCGACGGGGACTCACGACAACCTCTTGAAGCAGGAACCCGGATACCGTCGGTTGGTGTCCCGGGGCTTGGACGACGAGCCCGAAGCCGGGCCGCACGAGGGCATCGTGGTTGTGCCGGCACCGAGCGAGGCGCGATGACCGGCACCGGGCTGGCAGGTGACCAGCTTCCCACCGCTTCTGCCGTACAGGCGCGCCGCGCGGCGTTTGGAATCATCCGCCGGGAGAAGGGCCCGTTCGGCTCCGTCCTTCTGCTCAACGCGCTCGCCACCGTCGTCGGCCTCGCCGGGCCCTGGCTGTTCGGCCACATCGTCAACGCTGTCGAGGCCGGGGACGTCCACCGGATCGATCAGCTCGCAGCGCTTGTGATGGTGTTCACTCTGTTGCACATCGGCCTAACCCGCCACGCGCGCTACCTCGGCGCACGCTTCGGGGAACGGATCTCCGCACAGGTCCGTGAGCAGTTCCTCGCCAGGATCCTCGGCCTGAAACCCGCTGCCGTAGAGCGGATGGTCACCGGCGATCTGGCGGCCCGTGGCGCCGGTGACGTCACGAACGTGGCCATGACCCTGAGTGCCGCCGGCCCCGATGTGCTGGTCGCGACCGTCCAGGCCCTGTTCATCCTCATCGCTGTCTTCCTCGTCGATCCCCTGCTCGGTACCTGCGGTGTGGTCGGCCTCCTCGGCATTGTGGTCGCGACCCGCTGGTACCTCAAGCGCGCCCGGAGCGCTTACCTCGACCTCGGCGAGGCCAACTCGGTCCTCGCCGAAGAACTCGTCACTACGGTCTCCGGCTCCCGTACCGTGGAGGCGCTGGGTCTTGAGCAACGACGGCTCGCGGCGATCGCTGCGGCCACCGAGCGCGCCCGGCACAGCCGCCTGCGCACGCTGACACTGCGGACCGTGCTCTACCCGACCATCGACATCTCCTACTACCTGCCGCTCGTCGGCGTCCTGCTCGTCGGTGGCTCGCTGTACGACCGGGGCGTCCTCAGCCTGGGCGTCGTCGTCACTGCGGTCCTCTACCTCCGGCAGCTCGCCGGTCCGCTGGAGACCATGGAGATCTGGATTGACCAGCTCCAGAGCTGCGCGGTGTCGTTCGCCCGGCTCGAAGGGCTGAGCACGCTTCCGAGCTCCCGCCTCACCGGCACGGACGTGCCCGAGGACGACCGGATCGAGGCCGTCGACGTCCGCTACGCCTACGGCAAGGGGCCGGACGTGCTGCACGGTGTCACCTTGACGGTGAGGTCCGGAGAACGCTTGGCTATCGTCGGGGCGTCGGGCGCAGGAAAGTCCACTCTGGGGCGGCTTTTGGCCGGCATCGACGCACCGCTCAGCGGTGCAATGACCGTGGGCGGAGTCCCTGTGGCGGCCTTGCTGCCCGAGCAGTTGCGCCGCCAGATCCTCCTGGTCACTCAGGAGTACCACGTCCTGCGAGCGTCGATTCGTGACAATCTGCTCATCGCCAGGCCGTCGGCCTCCGACGAGGAACTGCTCACAGCGATGGCCACCGTCGGTGCCCGCTGGCTGGACGACCTGCCCGACCGTCTGGACACCGAGCTGAGCCCCAGCCGGCACCGGCTCGACGGCGGTCAGGCCCAGCAGCTCGCGCTGGCCCGTGTCATCCTCGCTGACCCACACACCGTCGTGCTCGACGAAGCCACCGCGATGCTGGACCCCACCACCGCTCGTGATGTCGAACGCTCTCTCTCCGCTGTCCTCAATGGCCGCACGGTGCTGGCCATCGCCCACCGGCTGCACACCGCTCACGATGCCGACCGGGTGGCCGTCATGGAGGGAGGCAGGCTCATGGAAATCGGCACGCACGACGACCTCGTCGCGAGTGGAGGAGCCTACGCGGAACTCTGGCAATCGTGGCACGGCCACCGGCCCGCCCGTCCGAAAGCCAAGGAGGAAAATGCCTCAGCCCATGAGTGAGTCGGAAGAAGACGGGATGCGTACGGCTGAAATTCTCAGGGAGGTGGCCAGGGCCTTCGAGATCCCGGAAGTCGGCGTGGGTGACAGCTTCGCAAAACTCGGCGCGAACTCCGTGGGGTTGCTCCGCCTGATGTCCGCTATTCAGGAGAAATTCGACGTCATCATCGATCTGGTTGACATATTCCAGGTCAAAAACGTGGCCGAACTGGTGACGCTGGTGGATGAGGTCTTGGCGCGCAAGAAGGAAAGGTAGGTCATGGAAGAGAGCACGGGTTCGCTGTGGGAGCAGACAACTGATGTCGACTACATGCGTAAGGAAGGGCGGGACACTCACCCTTCCTATGACTGGCTGAACGGGAGGCTCGTGGAACTCTACGATGACACCGTCGTGGATTTCCTTGACTGCGGCGTGATGTCGGGCACCACTTACGCAAAGCTCAAGGACACCGGGCTGTCCTGCAACTATACTGGAATCGACATCGGTGAGCCGTTGCTGGAGTCCTGTCGGAGCAGGTTTCCCGAAGCTCGGTGGCGGTACATGAGTGTCACGGATCTCAGTTTCCCCAGCGGCGCTTTCGATGTCGTGAACTGCCGTCATTTGCTGGAGTCCCTTCCCTACTACGAGACCGCGGTGCGTGAGATGTTCCGCGTTGCCCGGCGGCATGTGGCCATCTGCTTCTTTCAGCCCCCGCGTGATCCGGAGGCGCTGCTGCGGCGCGACACGGCAGGAGGCTACATATGGCTGAACCGATATTCGCCTGGTCCGTTCGAGGATCTGCTGGCCAAGCTCTCCGACACGGTTGAACGTATCGATATATCGCAGGGGCGGCGTACTGATCGAATGTACTTCTGCACCAAGAGTGTTTGAAGGTCTGTGATCCGGGCGTGAGGTTGCTCCTTTATTTGCTCCGTCGAATTGTTTCGGCGATTCGATGCCGACCGGAGGGTAGGTAAACGAATGCCTGAAAAAGGGTGGCGGATGCGGTATGCGGATTCACGGATTACTGTAGGGTCCGGCGTTGAACCGGCAGTTCGTTCGCGCGGGGGTGGGGCATGGGTGCGCCCGATACCGGGCCGAACCCGCCCCGCAGGGGCGCGGCTCTTCTGCTTCCCCTATGCGGGCGCCGGCGTCACGGTCTTCCGGGACTGGGGCTTGGGGCTACCCGTGGACGTCGAAGCCTTGGCCATCCAGCTTCCGGGCCGGGAGGACCGTTTCCTGGAGCGCCCTGTCGCTGAACTCGACGAACTCCTTGACATGCTTACTCCCGAAATACTGCCGTTCTTGGACCGACCGTTCGCGTTCTTCGGGCACAGCATGGGAGCCATCATCTGCTGGGAGTTGTCCCGAAGACTTCGACACGCCTACGCGATCGAACCGTTCCGGATCTTTGTGTCGGGTTGCCGTGCCCTGCCGCTCCAAGAATCCCGGACACTGAGAGAGGCTGACCTCACCGATGCCGCGCTGGTCACCGAGTTGACACGGCTCGGCGGAACTCCGCGGGAATTGCTGGAAAACCCGGATTTCGTCTCGTTCGTCCTGCCCGCCTTCCGGACCGATCTGGAACTCTTCACCGGTTACGGCTATCGACCGGGCCGTCCTCTCACTTGCCCGGTATCGGTGTTCGGGGGAAGTGAGGATCCGCGCGTCGACGTGGCACGCCTCAAAGACTGGGCAGATCTCACCACCGGCCCCTGCGATGTCCAGGTCTTTCCCGGCGGGCATTTTTTCCTGACCGCGGAGCGGACAGGAGTGCTGGAGAGCGTGAACCGTGCCTTGGCGGAGTGAGAGCCGATCTGGATGACCGGCTCTTCCTTCGTCCGACGGCCCGTCAGAAGTCGACGCACACACAGCGCTTGCTTCGCGTCATGCCGATGCCTCCTTCCCGCTTCAGGCCAGCACGGGGAGCTGACTCGGGGCGGATCCGAACAACAAGCAATTATTCGTCTGATGGAATCCGAGGGGAAGAGGCAGGTCGCAGAAGCAAGCGAAAGCCCGCTCCGCTCGGTCCCCTATGGCTAGGGAGACACAGATGGGCACAGAAAACCGGCTCTTCCCAGTTCTGATTGGAGGCTCGCGTGGTGACAGTATGGAATGTCGTCCAGGCTCAGGCGCGGCGATCACCTGAGGCAGTGGCCGCGCGCGGTGCGCACACCTACACCTATCGCGAGCTGGTCGGCTTGGTCGGCGAGCTGAGCGGACGCATAGCGGCGACAGTCCCGGCCGGTTCGCTGGTGGCGCTCGAGGCGGACAGCCGGCTGAGCGGAGCCGTCGGCATCCTGGCCGTCGCTGCTGCGGGCGGCGCCGTCTTGCCGCTCCATGGGGAGAGCCCGGCAGCTCACCGGGCCCGCGTCCTGGCCGACGCCCGCCCGGCGCTGCTGCTGCGTGAGACGGCCGAGGCCGAGTTCGCGCTGGTGGAGAGCAGCCTCCCGTCCTCGCCGAGGTCGCCGAGCCTGGGCGAGACCGCCTACCTGCTGTACACCTCCGGCTCGACCGGGCAGCCCAAGGGGGTGATGGTCCCGCACGACGCCCTGGTCGAAAGGTTGACCGGGCTGGCCAAGGTGCCAGGGCTTGCCGCCGGTGAGACGGTCCTCGCGATGACGGCGCTCTCCTTCGACATCTCGCTCGCGGAACTCCTGCTGCCGCTGACCGTGGGCGCCTCCTTCGTGGCTGTCCCCGACGAGACCCGGGTGGACCCGTTCGCCTTCGCCGAGCTGGTGGCCGAGACCGCACCGGACGTCATCCAGGCCACCCCCAGCTTCTGGCGCATGCTGACGGCCGGCGAGTGGGTAGGGGCACCGGGCAGTCGGCTCTGGTGCGGCGGAGAGCCGCTCACACCCAGCCTGGCCCGGCAGTTGTTGCCGAGCGGCAAGGAACTGTGGAACCTGTACGGCCCCACCGAGGCCACCATTTGGGCGACGGCAGCGCTGATCGACTCGCCTGATCAGATCTCACTCGGTCAGCCCTTGGCCGGTGTGGGCACTCACCTTGCGGAAGGCAGCGAGGGTGAACTCCTCCTGTACGGGTCGGGGTTGGCACTGGGTTACCTGGACCAGGAGCAGCTGACGGCCGAGCGGTTCCCGCACGCAGACACCCCCCATGGCCGGCAGCGCGTCTACCGCACCGGCGACCGAATCCGGCTGCGGCCGGACGGATCGCTGGAGTTCCTCGGCCGTATGGACAGCCAGATCAAGCTGCGCGGGCACCGGATCGAGCTGGGCGAGGTCGAGGCCATCCTGGAGGAGCACCCGGCAGTCTCCCAGGCCGCCGTCCTCCTGCACGGCGCTGACCAGCCGGAACGTGCCGCGCTCGTGGCCTTCCTGGTGCAGCGGTCGGAGGCAGACGTCCAGAGCTGGCTAAAGGAGCGACTGCCGCCGAGCCACTGCCCGGCCCGGATCATCACTCTGCCCGCGCTGCCGCGCACCGCCGCCGGAAAGGTGGACCGGGTGGCGTTGGCAGCCAACCTCGCCCCCGGCGAGGAGGCGTCGGCTCCCGAGGCGATGCTCTCACGCGAGGATGTCCGCGCCGTCGTGGCCGAGGCCTGGCGGCAGACCCTGGCTGTGGATGCAGTGGCCGACGACGCGAACTTCTTTGACGTGGGCGGCAATTCGGTACTTCTGGCCGCCCTGCAGAAGCGGCTCTCGGTCGACCTCGGGGTTCGGGTCCCGATGCGGGAGATCTTCAAGAATCCGACCACCGCCGGGCTGGTTGACAGCATCCTCCGTACGAAGGTGCCGAGTTGAACCTTTACTGCATTCCCTATGCTGGGTGTTCGGCGCGCGTCTACGACTCGTGGCAGCAGCACCTCCCCGCTGGTGTCACCGTGGTCCCGATGGAGCTTCCTGGTCGTGGCTCGCGCTGTGTGGAGGAGCCGATCGATGAGCTGTCGGCGCTCCTGGCGGACCTGTACCTGCAGGTGGACTGGGATTCCCCGTACGCCCTGTTCGGCCACAGCTATGGCGCGGTGGTCGCCTTCGAGCTGGCCAGGCTGATCCGTGCCAAAGGCGAGCCCGAGCCGGTCACACTGATGCTCTCGGCCTGCCGGGCTCCCGAGCTACTGGGCGCCGACGCGGCCACCCACCTGCTGTCGGACGCAGAATTCGCCGATCGGCTAGGTGAGTTGGGGGGCACGCCACAGGAACTGCTGGACAACGAAGAGCTGATGGAGATCTACCTCCCGGTGATCCGGGCGGACTATCGCATCCTCGGCGAGTACGGCACCGGCGGCCCCGGCACGGTCGGCTGCCCGGTGGTGGCGTTCTACGGAGACGCGGACGACGACGCCGACCTGGCCTCCGTCCAGGGCTGGGAGAAGCGCACGGACGCCTACTTCGACGTCGAGTTGATCCACGGGGACCACTTCTTCCTGCACGCGGCCGAGAGTGAACTCGTGGCCGCAGTCGGGGCGATCTGCACGAAGGGTGAGTTGAGTTGAGCCAGACCACCGCACCGGTGACTTTCGGTCAACTGTCGGTCATCCGCGACCTCGAACTGTCGGCGCCCGACGAGCAGAGCGACGGGAACCTCACCTCGGTCTACGAGTTGCCGGACGGCACGACGTCGGCCGAGGCCACGGCCGCCTGGGCGGCCCTGGTCGAGCGGCACGAGGCCCTGCGGACGATCTACGACCGCCGCCCGGCCCAGCCGCTCCAGATCGTCCGGCCCTTCGAGGAGTTCCAGCTCGGCACGATCGAGCTGCCCGACGAGAGCCGGGGGGCCGCCGAAGCGCTCGCGGCGGAGATGGCCGAGCGGGAGATCCTGGTCGAGAGCGAGCACTCCTGGCGCGCCGTCGTCGCGGTCCGCGCGGGGGCTCCGCGCTACTTGGTCGGCGTCCTGCATCACCTCGCGGTCGACGCCGCCGCCTGCGTGCTGCTGGAGGAACAGTTCCACACCCTGCTGGCTGGTGGGCCGCTTCCGTCGGGGCCGGTGCCGCAGCCCGTCCAACTCGCCCTGGCCCAGGGTGCGGAGGAGGGGCAGCGACGCCGGACGATCGAGTACTGGCTCAAAGCCTGGGACAGCTTCGTGGAGGAGGATCGGCAGGCCGGGGACACCAGCCACCGGGTCAAGGCGGGCCTCTACTCGACCGTGGCGATGACGGCCGCCGTCCGGCTTGCCGAGCGGCTCGGCATCTCGGTCCAGTCCGTCGTCCTCGGCGCCTCGGCCATCAGCCTGTTCCAGCTGAAGGGCCGCGGCCGGGTGACGCTAGGCCTGATGGCGGGCAACCGGCACGACCGGCGCTGGGGCTCCCTGGTCAGCAGCATGAACCAGCTCGCCCCGATGACCATCGAGGCCGACCGCGTGACCCGCCCGGACAGCCTCCTGCGCGCGGTCTACCTCGGCGGCCTCGAACGCCTCCTGCACGGCAGCTACAGCATGGACGAGCTGCGCGAGCGCCTGACCACCAACGGCCACCCCAACCCCAACCCCGTGCTGTTCGGCTGCTACTTCAACTTCCTCGGCGAGATCGCCGAGACCCCGGAGCCCGGCGCAACAAGCCTCGACGGCATCGAGTGGACGGCGAACGCCTGGCAGGGCAGCCCGAGCTTCAACCTCCGCGCCGCGACCGGGGAGGGCCTCCACCTCTCCCTGACCACCAGCCGGGACTACCTCAACCCTGAGCGCACCGGGCTCTACCTGGCCACGGTCGAGGCCGTCCTGGTCAGCCTTGCCGACGAGTCGCCGAGCAGCCTGGACGAGGTCAGCTATACCCCGTTGCGGAAGGTGAACCAGCCGATATGACCAACCGTCAGCCGGCGCGGTGCCCCTACCGCGACGAGAACCGCCAGGCGGCCGACCCCTGCACGGACTACCTGCCACTGCGGGGCGCGGAGCCGATCCGATGGGACGAGGACCTTGAGGTCTGGATCGTCTCCGGCTTCCGCGAGATGACGACTCTGCTGCGCCACCCCGCTCTGTCCGCGGCCTGGCCACAGCGAGGCGGCACGACCTTGCACCATGCGGCCGACGACGAGGGCCGCGCCTCGGAGGTGGTGCGCCGCTGGTTCATGTTCAACGACGACCCCGGACATGCCGCCGCCCGCCGGCTCGTCGCTCCGCTCTTCACCGCGGACCGGCTCGCCGAGCTGCGGCCCTTCGTGGAGAAGCTGGTCGACGAACTCCTGGACGCCAAGCCGGACGGCCTGGACGTGATGGCGGACCTCGCCGTCCCGCTCTCCAGTAGGGTCATCTGCCAACTTCTGGGCCTGCCCGAGACGGTGGCCCCCCGTCTGCACGACTGGGCGCCGGACATCGCGGCGCTGCTGATCGCGGACTACCTTCCGGAGGTCCGGGCCAGGGGCCACCGCGCGCTGGGGGAGATCGTCGAGGTCGTGGAGGAGACCCTGCGGTCGGAGGTGCCGACGGGATCGGGCCTGTGGCTGTTGCGCAGCGCCCGCCTCGACGGCGCCATCGAGGCCGCCGACATCTGGGCCACGGCCAGCCTGCTGATCTACGCCGGATTCGAGACGACCTCCACCTTCATCGGGAAGGCCGTCCGCTCGGCGCTGCACGCCGGGGCCTGGCTGGGCGTCCAGCACGGCGAACCAGCCACCGTGGTGGACGAGTTGCTCCGTTTCGACACGTCCGTCCAGCAGGTGGCGCGGGTTGCCACCGCCCCAGTGGAGGTGGCCGGGCACCGGATCGCGGCGGGTGATCTGGTGCTTCTGATGCTCGGCGTGGCCAACCGCGACCCGGACGTCTTCACCGACCCCGACCTGCTCGACTACGACCGGGAGATCAGGCGGCATCTGACCTTCGGCTACGGCGCGCACTACTGCCTGGGTGCAGCGCTGGCCAGGCTGGAGACCGAGGTCGCCCTGGAGGGCCTAGGCAGCCGCTGGACCGGAGTCGTCCTCAGCGAGCCGCCGGTGACCAGGCAGCACTACGGAATCACCGTCCTGGAGCACCTCGCCCTGCGTGGCGCGGCCTCCTGACGTACCTGGATCGCAGCCAGAATTGAGAGTTGGGATGACGCAAGTTACGCCCGAGGTACCGGAGTTCACCCACGGCCGGCTGATCCACGAGTCGGTGGCCTGGCACGCCCAGCACCACCCCGAGCGGATCGCGGTGCGCCACGGTGACGTCCAGGTGACCTACCGGGAGCTGCACCTGGCCAGTGACGACCACGCCGCCGATCTCCACGCGGCGGGCGTCGGCTCAGGTTCGCGCATCCCGGTGCTGATGTCGCGTACGCCTCGGTTTGTCGCCGTCATCCTCGGCATCCTCAAGTGCGGGGCCGCGTACGCTGCGCTCGACCCGAGCTGGCCCGAGAACCGACTGCACTCGATCATCGAGCAGCTGGAACCCCCGGTGCTGGCGGCGGAAGCCCCCCTCAACCTCGGGGTGCCGCACTGGCCCGGCGCGCACTCCTCGATCGGCGACGCGGTACGGCGCGGGCGTCGGGCCCCCGGCGTCGTCTGCGACAGCGACGCGGCGGCAGCCGTCTTCTTCACCTCCGGCAGCACCGGTACGCCGAAGGGTGTGGTCTCCCCGCACCGGGCGGCGGTCCGGCTCTTCCAGCCCGACTCCTTCGCCGACCTCGGTGCTGGACACACCATGGCGGGGGTGAACTCCCTGTACTGGGACGTCATGACCCTGGAGGTCGTGGGACCGCTGGTCAGCGGTGGGACGGTGGCGCTGATGACGGACGAGTACCTGTTGCCCGCCGGCCTGGCTGCGCTGGTGCGGGAGCAGGGGGTCGACAGCATGTGGCTGACCTCCTCCCTCTTCAACATGTTCGTGGACGAGGACCTTGCCTGCTTCGACGGGCTGCGTCAGCTGCTCATCGGCGGTGAGCGGGTCTCGCAGCACCACATCCGCAAGTTCCTCCGCCGTCACCCGTCCGTCCTGCTGCTCAACGGGTACGGCCCGGCCGAGGCGTGCGTCTTCGCGACCACCCATCCGGTCACCCTCGCCGACACCGACCGACCGGACGGCGTCCCGATCGGCCGGGTCGTCCCCCGGACCGAGGTCCACCTGCTGGACGGGGACACACGCTGCCGCGCGGGGGAGACCGGCGAGATCTGCGTCGCCGGAGCAGGCCTGGCCAACGAGTACCTGGGCAACCCGGCGGAGACCGCCGCCCGCTTCGTCACCGTCGAGCTGGACGGCGTGCCGACCCGGGTCTACCGGACGGGCGATCTGGGCGTTCAGACACCGGACGGTGTCCTGCACTACCGGGGGCGGATCGACCGTCAGGTGAAGATCCGGGGCTACCGGATCGAACCCCTGGAGATCGAGAACGCCTGCCTCGCCCTGCCGTCGGTGGAGCGCGCGGTCGCCGTCCCCGTCCACGACGAGGACGGCGCCCTCTCCCGGATGGCGCTGTTCTACGTCCAGCGCACCGGCATCGAGTCCCTGGCGGAGGAGGAGATCCGGGCGCAGCTCGCCACCGCCCTGCCCGCCCATTGCATGCCCGCCGAGCTGCGGGAGCTGGCGGCGATCCCCCTCACCCCCAACGGCAAGGTCGATACCCAGGTGCTGCTCGCCACCGTCTCCCGGGCTCCTGTTCAGGTGGAGTCGGCGCACGGTAGCCACCGGGACATCGTGGTCGAGGAGTTCACCCGGATACTGGGGCGGGAGGCCGCGCCGGACGTCCCGTTCGCGAGCCTGGGCGGGACCTCGTTGGACGTCCTGCGGCTCTGCACACGCGTGGTTGCCCGTACGGGCCTCCAGATCTCCGCCTCCGCGTTCATGCGCACCCCCACCCTCAACGGCCTGCTGGCCGTCGCCGAGTCGGCCTCCACCCTGCCGGAGTGCCACTCGGCCGTGAACACCGGTCAGCCGGACCGGATCGTGCTGGACGGAATCCAGGCGGGCTTCTGCCTGCTGCACGAGATGGACCCCGACAACCCGACGGCCATCTGCCACGCGGCCTGGACTATCGAGGGGGCACTCGAACTCCCGCTACTGGAAGCAGCGTTGAACGACGTGCACCACCGGCATGAGGGTCTGCGGGCGGCCTACCGCGTCGACGACGACCCGGTCGCGGTGCTGCCCGGACCGCTCGACGGCATCCGGCTGGAGACAGTCACCGCAGCGGACTTCGACACGGCGTTGCGTCGACCACTGCGGATCGAGGACGGCGAGGTCTGGCGCTGTGTGTACGGCGAACCCGGGCTGCTCGGGCTGGCCGTGCACCACGTGTCCTTCGACGGCTGGTCCCAGGGCCTCCTGATCGCCGATCTGAAACACGCGTACCAGGCCCGATCCTGCGGCTTGGCACCGGAGTTCGCGGAGACGGCCCCAGGTCTGCGCCGGCTGGCAGAGGAGGCCGACGCCCTGCGCAGCCCGGACGAGGAGGTGGCGCAGTTGCGGTACTGGACCTCGGCTTTGGCCGGTCTGCCTGATCTCGACTTCCCGCCGCCACTGGACGAGACTGAACGCCCGCTCAGCTTCACCATCGAGGCGGACACCGTTGCGGCTCTCCGGGAGCTGGCCCAGGGCGTCGGCGGCACGGTCTTCCTGCCACTGCTGGCCTGCTACGGCGCCGCGCTGACGCAGGTGCTGGGCCAGCAGGACTTCGGGATCGGAGTCCCGCTGGCCCGGCGCTTCGGCCAGGAGGCGGTCCGGGCGGTCTCCTGCCTGGTGGACACGCTCTGCCTGCGCCTGCCCACGCTGGACGGCTGCGGGACGCCCAAGGAGGCCCTCGACGCTGTCCGTCCGGTAGTGGAGGCAGCCTTCGCCCACCAGGGCATACGGTTCGCCGACGTTGTCCGGGAACTCCGACCGCCCCGGACCGGCCGCAACCCGCTCTACCAGACGCTGTTCGCGTACCAGGGCAACGAGGTCACCCCGCTTGAGCTGCCGGGATGCACGGCCGAGCCGTACCCACTGGCGAGCGAATCAGCGATAAACGAACTGGTCTGCGAGATCTGGCCGTTGCCCTCCGGAGGCCTGCGGGTAGACCTCAGCCACCAGGGGCACAGGGTCGGGCGAGACGTGGTGGAGCGGGTGGCCCGGGTCTACCAGGCAGTGCTGGTCGGGAATAGGAGGGAACTTTCATGCAGGACACTTTGAACGAGCAGGCTGTGGTTCGTCTGCTCCAGGGGATCGTCGACTCGCATCCGGACACGACTGCGGTCGAGTGCGGCGTGGAAAGACTGACGTACCGGCAACTCTGGGACGCCGCCGAAGTGGTGGCGGATCAGCTTCGGGGCATCGAGGGCTTCCAGAGCGCCTGCCTGGTCGGCCTGCGCTTCGATCGGGGCATCGCGGGTATCGCAGCGCAGCTGGGCTGCTGGCTCGCAGGTGCCGCGTACCTGCCGCTGGACCCAGCCCTGCCGGAGGGCCGGATCGCATCGATCCTGCGGGACGCTCAGCCTTTCGCCGTGCTTGAGAGGGCATCCCGGCAGGGCTCTGCGAAGGTGCGGTGTTACGCGCGCAGTTCTCCACGCCTTTCGACAGTGCGACCGGCTGCCTACGTGATCTATACGTCGGGTTCCACGGGGGCACCCAAGGGTGTCGAGGTCGGGCATGCCAGCCTGGCGAACCTGGTGGAGTGGCACGGCGCCGCGTACGGCATTCGGCCGGCTGTACGGGTCGGGGCGCTCGCCGGGCTGGGCTTCGACGCGACGGTGTGGGAGACCTGGGCCGCGCTCGCGGGGGGCGCGACGCTGGTGCTGCCGACCGAGCGGGTCCTGGTCGACAGTGCGGCGATCGCCGAGTTCATCGAGGGTAGTGCCATCACGCACTGCTTCCTGAGCACTCCGCTCGCCGAGCAGCTGTTCACCTACCCGAGCCCGCCCGCGAGCCTGGCGGTCCTGCTGACTGGGGGTGATCGCCTGCGGGTGTACCCGCCGGAGGCCTTCCCGGCCGCCGTGTTCAACCACTATGGCCCGACCGAGGCCACCGTGGTGACCACCGCCAGCGGCGACCTGCGCATCCACCGCGCCGAGGCCGCTCCGGTGATCGGCCGCCCGATCACCGGCGGGCAGGCCAGGTTGGTGGACGTCGACGGCGCCGTGGTCACCGAACCGGGCGTCCCCGGTGAACTGCTCATCGGGGGCAGCATCCTGGCCTTGGGCTATCGGAACGACCCGGAGCTGACCGCCCGCAGGTTCCTCCCCGGCGATGGCGACGGTCGCTGGTACGCCTCCGGTGACATCTGCCGCTGGACGCCGGCTGGAGAGCTGGAGTTCGTGGAACGCCGCGACGCCCAAGTGAGCATCCGGGGTCACCGGGTGGAGCTGGCCGAGGTTGAGCAGGAGATCCTCGCTGTGCCAGGTGTCGACCTGACGGCCGTCGTCCACGTGCCCGACCCCGACGGCGGCTCACTACGCGCTTTCTATTGCGGCACCGCCGAGGCGCGGACGATCCGCTCGGCGCTGACCGAACGGCTGCCGACGTACATGCTCCCGGCCGCGTTGCACCGGCTCGACGCGATGCCGCTCACCCCGAACGGCAAGATCGACCGAACTTCCCTGCTGGCTAGTCGAGTTGAGTCAACGCTGGCGGCCGAAAGCGCTGAGCCCCGCACCACCGAAGAGCGGATCGCGGAGATCTGGTCGGAGCTGACCGGAAACCTGCCCGGCCCCCGTGACAGCTTCTTCGAGACGGGCGGTCACTCGCTGATCGCCGCCCGGGCGGTCTCCCGGACGCGGGAGCAGTTCGGGATCAAGATCGGGCTGCAGACCATCTTCAGCCACCCCGTCCTCGCGGACTTCTCCGCCAAGGTCGACGAAGCCGTAAGGAGAGCACATTGATGGTGACCGAGCAGATTGAACAGACCCAACGTCCCATCGTGGTCATCGAGTTCGGCAACGAGATACCGCCCAGGTCGTACGACGACATTCTCCCCGACGAGTCGGCCCACAGACGCCTTAGGGTCGACCCGCTGCGCTACCCGAACCTGGCCGACCATGTCCCCAGCACGGCCGAGCAAGCCGCCTACTGGACAGACCGGATCACCGCTGCCGGGCCGCCGCCGGTCGCCGTGCTCGCCCACTGTTCAGCCGTCGGCCTGGCCTCGGCGCTGGTGCGGGCCCTGCCGACGCCGGGCATCCCACTCGTCCTCTTCGACCCCGCCGTCCCGGGGCCCGGGACGGCGCAGGAACTGCTGGCGGAAATCGCCCTGACCATGGACGAGTCGGTCGAGGTGCCCGACATCACCGGGCTTCCGGCGGGGGCCGCACTGGAGCAGGCCAGCGCCTTCCTGCTATCGGTGGTGACGGGGGCCTCCCCCGAACTCGACGAGGAGATCCTGGTCGAACTCACCGAGGGGCAGCGGGCCTGGCTGAGCTTCACCTTCGCCGCCGCTGCACCGCTGGAGTCACCGCTGGACCCGGCCCACGTCCTGCTGAGCGTGGACTTCCGCTGGGCGGGCCCCGGGGAGGTCCACCGGACCGACCTGGCTCCGGCCGAGCTGTTCTGCTCGCCCACGGTGAAGTCGATGCTCGCCGAATTTCTGACCACCGTGGAGAAGGAAGCCTCGTGCTGCCTGAATTTGTAGAACGTGACGCGATCGACGCCGTGGTGGCGGCCCAGTGGTCGCGCATCCTCGGCAGCCCTCCGGCCGCCCTGGACGCGGACTTCTTCGCCTTGGGTGGCACCTCCCTGAAAGCCGCCCGGCTGGCCACCGCCCTGCGGGGTGCCTCCAACGTCAAGGTCCCGCTGCAACGGATCTTTGAGCTGAGGACCTTCCAGGGCATCAGCTCCTGGCTCCGGGGCGACGCCCCCGCTGTCAACGGACGGTTCGTCACCCTGAACGCGACCGGCACCGGAACACCGCTGCTGCTTGTCCCGGCCGCCAGCGGCGGCGTGGTCGGCCTGCACCGCTTTGGCGGCGACCCGGTCGACCGGCCCGTCCACGGCCTCCAGGCCCTGGGCCTGAGCCCGCAGGACGGGCCCCCGAGCAGCTCACTGATTGAGGTGGTGGCGGACTTCGTCGAGGTGCTGGAGGCCTCGGAGGCGCCCCGTCGCCTCCACCTCGCGGGCTACTGCGTGGGCGGCATCCTCGCCTACGAGCTCGCCCAAGCGCTGCACGACCGGGGCTGGGAGATCAGCTCGCTGCTGCTGCTCAACACCTCCCTCTACTGCCCGCCGCTCACCGTCGAGGAGGGCATGCGGGAGAAGCTGGAGCAGCTCGTCGCCGAGGCGAGCCTCGCGGCCGAGACCGCCGGGCGTGGAGTCGAGGCCGTCTTCCAGGAACTGGCGACGGGCGAGGACCATGCCGAGTTCGACGCCCGAGTGCGAGTCTTCGGCTCGGTCGGCGCCGCGATCTCCGGGTACGTTCCGGAGCCCGTGGATTTCCCGGTCCGGCTCTTCTCCACCGATGACCGGGACGACCCGGCAGACATCGCCCGCACCGCCCACCCGGTGACCGACTGGCCGGACCTCGGCCTGCCGGACTACCAGCAGTACGCGGTGCCTGTCGACCACTTCGAAATGATCAACCATGCGCCCACCCTGGCGACTGTGGAGGCCGTGATGGCGGAGATCGACAGCAACCGGTGGTGATCGGGGATCTCCTGCCGCCCGGTGTCCAGAGCGAGGAGGCGTACGGTGACCTGCCGGACGCCACACTCCTCGCCCAGGGGACCGAAGTGGTGGCCCGGTCCCCGGCCGCCAGGTGCCGCGAGTTCGAGACGGTCAGGCATTGTGCTCTGTTGCGCGCACGCCTCTCCCAAGTCACCACCCTCGCTGACCTCGTCACCAGTTTCGGACGACCCTCATCTATGCCCTCGATCATCAGGCATTGACTCTGGACGAGGTCGTCCGTCTGCTGGCGCCCGAGGAGGCGGACAGGCTCTGCCCCACCATTCTGTTCACCGTGGTCACCACCCCGCCACCGGCCCTCGAACTGAGTGGAGTCTCCACCACCATCCGGAGTCTGCCCATCGGCGGAGTCGCCCACAGCGAGCTGTACGTCGTCCTCGTGCCCTAGGACGGGAGCATCGCCGTGACGTTCGAGTACTCCACAGACCTTTTCGGCGCCGCGACAATCGCACGCTGGGGCCAAGAGTTCACGCAGCTACTGGCCACTGCCACCGACCAGCGCCGATACCGACCCTGCTGGAGGGGCACTGACCCTGCTGCCACGTGAACCTGAAGCGGCTGGGCGTAGCCGTTGCAGGCGCGGGTTTTGAGGATGATTCCGGGCTTAGCGTTGGGCTCGATCGTCTCGCATCCGACTGCCCGGTGCTTGGCCTTCGTCCCGGATTACCGCGTGGCCCCGCGAGCATTTGCGTTCCTCTGGCCCATGTCGCTAGTGCTCTGTCCGCATAGACACCTCAGGCGCTCAACGCGTCAAGCTGCGGCGGCGAGTTCGACGGGGAAGGCGGTGTGTTCGTCGAACAGCTTGCGGTGCTGAAGGCAGTGGTAGAGCTGGCCGAGCATGCGGTTGAAGAGGTTCCTCTGGGCGGCTGCGTGCCAGTCTCCGTGGCCGTCGCGGCGCCTGCGGTAGTGGGTCTTGGCGCCTGGTGAGGCAGTGATGGCGCTGAAGGCCCAGAGGTAGCCGGCGTGGTTGAGGCGATCGTTCTTGACCCACCGGCGAGTGATGTTCGACTTCTTGCCAGAGGCCCTGGTGATGGGTGAGGCGCCGGCGTATGCCTTCAGGCCGCGGGCGTCGGCGAAGCGGTTGCGGTCGTCTCCGATCTCGGCGAGCACCCGGGCACCGAGCTGGATGCCGAGTCCAGGGAAGCTGAGGATGATCTCAGCGTCCGGGTGCTGGGGGAAAGCTTCCTCCACCGCCTCGGCCAGATTGTCGGCCGCGGTGCAGGCGGCCTCCAGCTGGACCAGGAGCGCGAGCATCTGTTTGCCGAGCGCGTCCTCGACCAGCGGTGGCTGGTGGGCCCAGTCGGCGCGGAAGACGTCCCGGAGCCGTTCGGCCTCGGCTTCGATGCCGCGTTGGCGGCCGGCGCGCTTGAGTGCGGCCTGAAGCTGCGTGCGTGTCAGCCGCGAGGCCCGTGCCGGTGTCGGTGCCGCCTTGAGGAGTTCGTGCGCTTCCCGGCGGCACAGACCGTTCTTCCAGGGCTCGAAGGCGGCCAGGGCGGACGGATAGTACTCGCGCAACAGGGAGCGGAGCTGGTTGGAGATCTGCTGCCGGTTCCACGTGGCGTCCTGCTGAGCTCTGGCAAGGACGGCGAGGGCGCAGGCCAGGTCGCTGTCCTGCGGCAGCGGCCGGTGGGCGTGCATGTCGGTGCGCAGGATGTTGGCCAGGACCAGAGCGTCCCCGGGGTCGGACTTCTTGCGCGAGACGCTGTGCCGGTCGCGATAGCGGGCGGCGGCCATCGGGTTGATGGCGAAGACTTGCCGCTCGCCCGTCCGTAGCACTGCGACGAGCAGGCCGCGGGAGGTCTCGATCGCGACCGGGATCGGGTTCTCCTCGGTGTCGCCGTATTCGGCGAGTAGGTCCAGCAGGATCTTGTAGCCGGCCGCGTCGTCGGTGATGTGCCGTTTGGCCAGTAACTGGCCGCTGTCGTCGACCAGGGCGACGTCGTGCGTGCGTTCGGCCCAGTCGATGCCGCAGTAGATCAAGTCTTTCCCCTCCGTCGTACTGTTCCTGCTGCTCACGAGCTCATGCGGGCCACGCAGCGACCTAATCCCAGGACTCAGCCCCTCTGGCCGGTCCGCCACCTCAGTAGCTGTTCGCGGCACCAGCTCGTCCCACGGGCCTCGGTCTCTGCGGGAGCTCGGACGGCTCGGGCTTCACAAGAGGTCACCGTGGAGCGGGCTCGCACCACCAACACCAACGAGTGGTCTATCGGAAGGTGTTGACGCCCGGCGGCGCTGGACGGCGCCGATCTTTCGGTAGGCCTCGCGTGCCAGGAGGGACGTCAAACGTCCGTCCAGCACCAGCGGGCGCCAACACCGGCTGGACGGTGACAGGTGCACGGGCGCCGGCGCCGCCGATCTATCCTTGGGCATCGAGGCCAGGGAACCAATAGGCGTCCGTCCGACGCCCACGCAGCTGCCACCACCATGAGTACGAGAACCGCGCGCCGCTCTATGCGGAGGTCTCAGCAGACCCGGTTCGCCGCAGGCATAGCAGCCCTCTACTCGAGCATCCCCAGAAGCTTCCGCTCCATCGGGACGCCCTTAACTACGGATTAGGTTCGCCGGGTCGGTGGTTGTGGCGGTTGGATGTGGGGTGACGCGATCCGACTGCTGGAGGTGCGGTGGCCGAGCCTGTCCGTGTGCGCAGACTGACCGACCAGGAGGGGCAGAAGCTGCAGCAGATCGTGCGTCGGGGCAGCACCAGTTCGGTGCGTTACCGGCGCGCGATGATGCTGCTGGCCTCGGCCGGCGGGAACCGGGTGCCGGTGATCGCCCAGCTGGTGCAGGCCGACGAGGACACCGTCCGCGATGTGATCCACCGGTTCAACGAGATCGGCCTGGCATGTCTGGACCCTCGGTGGGCGGGAGGCCGTCCCCGCCAACTCAGCTCTGAGGACGAGGACTTCGTCATCCAGACGGCCACCACCCGCCCCGCCAAACTCGGCCAGCCCTTCACCCGCTGGTCGCTACGCAAACTCGTCGCCTATCTGCGCAAAGTCCACGGCCGGATCATCCGCATCGGCCGCGAAGCGTTACGTGGCCTGCTCGCCCGCCGCGGCGTCACCTTCCAGCGCACCAAGACATGGAAGGAATCCCCCGACCCCGACCGCGAGACGAAGCTGGACCGGATCGAGGAGGTCCTTCACCGCTTCCCGGACCGGGTGTTCGCCTTCGATGAGTTCGGCCCGCTCGGAATCCGGCCCACCGCAGGCTCGGGCTGGGCCCGACGAAAGCACCCCGACCGGGTGCCGGCCACCTACCACCGCACTCACGGGGTGCGCTACTTCCACGGCTGCTACTCGGTCGGCGACGACCGCCTGTGGGGCGTCAACCACCGCAAGAAGGGCGCCGCGAACACGCTGGCCGCGCTGAAGTCGATCCGCGTCAACCGGCCCGACGGCGCCCCCATCTACGTCATCCTGGACAACCTGTCCGCCCACAAAGGCGCCGACATCCGCCGCTGGGCGAAGAAACACAAGGTCGAGCTGTGCTTCACCCCGACCTACGCCTCGTGGGCGAACCCGATCGAGGCGCACTTCGGACCGCTGAGGCAGTTCACCATCGCCAACTCCCATCACCCCAACCACCCCGTGCAGACCCGGGCCCTGCACGCATACCTGCGCTGGCGCAACGCCAACACCCGCCACCGAGACGTCCTGGCCGCCGAACGCAAAGAACGCGCCCGCATCCGCAGCGAGAAAGGCATCCGCTGGGGCGGACGCCCCCTCGCCACCGCGGCCTGAACAACCCTGCGAAGCCATGCGGTCACAGCATTAGTCGTCGAATTCGAAGCCCGCAGTCTCCGCACGGGCAATGATGTCGCGGACCACCTCGGGGTTTGTGATGACGGACTCGACCGTTTGGAGTCGCGCAAGGTCGCTCGAACTCCCGACCGCACAGAACATGCCGGCCTCGCTGTCGAAATCAAGGCGCTCGGCAATATCTGGCCAGGCAAACAGCACGAGACCCTCCCAGAAGTACCCGTTCGGCTCGTGCCCGGCGGCAACTACTGCGTCATCGGCGGCCAGGCCACCGGCATCCAGCGTCAGCGAGTGCTCGCCGTCGAAGTCATGCAGGTTGATGGTCACGGCGCGATGCTCTCACGCACAGTGCACACGCCGCCCGATCCCTCGAACCGCTTGTCCGGTACCCCTCCACTCCCGACCCGGCGAACCTATGCGGTCAGAGCACTAGCTACGCCGCTGAAGATCTGGTCAGGAGTGTTTTAACTCCCGGGGGTGCCCCGACTGCGGCGTGCTTGGAGCAGGACGCCGCTGGTGTTGAGGCGGAAGCGGGCCATGGGCACGCTGACCCCGGCCTCGGCCGCGAGGGTCTGGGCGTCGGCTCCCCCGTACGCGTGGCGGAGGAGAAGCTGACGGGGCAGTAGGAGACAGCCGGCCAGCCAGTTGGCTTCCTCCTCCTGTCCGGGGTCGCACGTGAAGAACGCGTGCCCGCCGATCTGCTGCAGTTCACGTACCTCGTGGCCGAGCAGGACGTGGGCCAGCTCATGGGCGATGTCGCTCTTCGTGCGCGCGGGCTCGTTGCACGGGTTGTAGACGGCGACGGTACGGCCGCCCGGCAGATGGAACGTGGCGGCGGAAAACGCGCCGGGCTGCACGCTTTCGAGCTCTCGTAGGCTGTCCATGCCGACCAGCTCCTGCGCGTCGATCACCTCGACGCGCAGATGCGCGGCGAGCTGGCGGATGTCCGGTGGGGCGTCGGAGCGCAGACCGAGCTGTGCGCGTACGCGGTCCGCGAGCCGTTCCGCTTCCGACTTGAACCCTCGGCGCACCCTTAACCCCTTTCCTGGGTGGAGCCGCCCGTGTCGGAGGCCGTCAGCTTGTTCTGCATGGTGGCGAGAAGGTCGGCGAGCATGCGGCTGGCCTGCGGGGTGAACGTAGACGCCGCGCGCAGGTGCACCTTCACCTCGCTCTCGCGGGCGGCCAGGCTCCCGTAGAGCTCCTTGACCAGCCCGGCGATCTTCTCGGCCGCGGCATCCGTGAGGTTGGGGTCACGCGACAGATGGAATGCGATGACGTCCGGGGTGCTCTCCGTACGGAGCCGCTGGGGCTGGAAGAAACGCTCGGGAGAGAGACCCAGCCAGTCGACGAGCCGGGTGAAGTTGGCGAGGTCCGGCAAGTGGCCCTTCTCCACCCGGGCGAGGGTGTTGAACGGCACGTCGGCCTGCTCCGCCGCCGCCCGCAGGCTCAGTCCCAACTGCGCGCGATGCTGCTGCACAAGCGTCTGAAGCGCCTCGATGTCGATGGGCTCGTCCACTCCCGCCACCTCCTTCCGCCGGGCGTCTTTCAGCGCACCGTAGCGTGGCGACTCTAGGACGATCACCTGTGACTGATCATCCCACCCCTCCGCTATCTGCCCCCGAACTCGGTTGTACCTCCATCGGTACACGTCGTACAGTGTGAGTCAATGCTGGTCTCTCTGGCTGCATTCCGGACCCCCAGCACCGCTGTGCACTTCTGTTCGCCACGCCCTGTGGATCCGGAAAGGACCGCCTGATGAGCGAAACCGCACAACTGCACGCCTTCCCCCGCTCCCTGCCCGATGAGGCGACACAGGGGATCGCGGATGCCCGACTGCTGCCGGACGAGGAGTTCCGGGAAGCCTGGTCGAGCATCGCACTGCCCACTGACATGAAGGAGCGGATGCTCCGCGGCGCGGTGGCCAGCATCCGCCTGCGCCAGGCCGTCCCCTTCGACGCTGTGCCGCTGCACGGCATCACCCTGCTCACGGGCGCCCCGGGGGTCGGCAAGACCACCGTCGCCCGCGGACTCGCAGACAAGATCGCCCGCACTCTCGGCTCACCCACCCCCTGGATGTTCATCGAGGTCGACCCCCACGCTCTGGCCAGCGCCTCCCTGGGCCGCAGCCAGCGCAGCGTGGAGACCCTGTTCGGCACCGTCATCGAGGAGATGGCGATCGCCGGGCCCCTGGTGGTGCTGGTCGACGAGGTCGAGACCCTCCTGACCGACCGCGCGGCCCTGTCCATGGACGCCAACCCCATCGACGTACATCGCGCCGTGGACGCGGCCCTCGTCGGACTCGACCGGCTCGCCCGCCGCCACACCGAGGTCTTCGTCCTCGCCACCAGCAACTTTCCCGACGCGATCGACCCTGCTCTCGCCTCCCGCGCGGACAACGTCATCCGGGTGCCGCTCCCCGACCGCACGGCCCGGCGCTGGATCCTGGAGCACACCGTCACAGCGATCGCCCGCGCATTCCCCGGAGCCCACGCGCTGACCGCGGACGGGGCCCTCGACGCAGCCGCCGAGCGCGGCGAGGGCCTGGACGGCCGGCGTCTGCGCAAGGCGGTCGCCGCCGCGTGCGCCTACCGGCCGGAGACCAAGGGCGACCCCAACGGTGTAACCGTCCAGGACCTCCTGGCCGCCCTCGACCACGCCCGGGAGACGGCATGAGTGTCATCGCACGCCGCATCGCCTCGGTGCCCCACCGCACCTCGTCCCAGACCTGGCAGGCGATCGTCGACCTTCTCGCCCCGGATGCGGGCCCCGCCCGTACCGCCCTGCTCGTGGTTGCCGGACCGGGCTCCGTGACCATCGCCGAGGAGTACACCGGCAGCGCCGCCATCGTGGTCCTGCCTGCAACGGGCCCGCGCATCAGGATCCGCACGGTGCACGGCGGTGACGCCCTCGACGCCGCGCAGAGCGAGACCCCTCTGTCGTCGCGCCCCCTGGACCAGCCCGGCTGGCACCTTTCACTGCCGTGCGCCGAGGACGACCTCGACGAACAGCGCGCGGCCCTTGCCGGACACCCGCAGATCAGCGTCCGCGCCCTCGACGACGACGTACCTGACGACACTCGGGCTCACGCGCGCGCGTCCCGGATCGTCATCAACACCGACGAGTTGGAGCTGTCGTGAGCACTGCCGTCCACGTCAACACCCATGCGCACGCCGTCACCCATGTGTCGACCGGGCTCATCAGAGGCCTCCGGCGGATCGTCAAGGAGAGCGGGCTCGACCCGGCCAAGATGACCAACCAGTGGCCAATTCTGGAGAGCGGGGTCGAGGCCTGGCTCACCTCCCGGCACCTGCGTTCCCTGGTGCTGGAGATCCACGACCCGAGCCGGCGCTACGGTGACGATCTCGTCGGGCGCTTCGACTTCGCCATCGACTACGGCTACTACCCGGACGCCGACGGCGAGTTGTGGCTCGACCCGGACACCGTCTCCTACGCCGTCCGTAAGGCCGGTGCCGTTCCCTCCCGGTGCGACTACCGCATCGTCGCCGACACAGAGCCCGGCCGTCCGGACATCGCCGGATGGTCCACGACCAGCCTGCGGTCCACGGCCGGATTCACCCGCCACGAGGTCGGCACCGCCATCGGCGGCGGCAGCCTGGGCACCGGACTCTCCTACTACGCCCGGACAGGATCATGATGGACGTCAATGAGGCCTTCGAGAAGTTCCGCGGCAACCTGGAGATCACGCCGACGGAGTCCGCCCGGGCCAGCAACCGTCAGCAGCGCATGCGCGAGCAACTCGACGACAGCTCCCTCGACGTCGCCGACACCTTCCTCACCGGCGCCTACCGGCGGGCGACCAAGACCAAGCCGCTGGCGGACGTCGACATCATGGTCGTGCTCAACGACAGGGCCTACCTCGGCAAGCACCCGCACGAGGTCCTCGAAGCCGTACGCGCGATCCTGGCACCGATCTATGGCGAGGACCGGGTGTGCTGCGACCGGCGGGCCGTACGCGTCGACTTCGGCGTGAAACTGGTCGACGACCTCACCGGCGACGTGGTTTCCTTCGACGTCGTGCCCGCCTTCATCGAGGACGATCACTACCTGATCCCCGACGACGTACTCGCCGAGTGGATCCACACCAACCCCAAGATCCATGCGGACCTCGCGACCCAGGCGAACAAGGACTTCTCCGAGCAGTGGAAGCCCCTCGTCAAGATGGTCAAGACGTGGAACCGCGAGCACGGCCACCCCATCGAGGCATCGTTCCTCATCGAGGTCATGGCCCTGGAGCTGATCAAGGGTGACTGGGTCGGGCCCTACCCCAGGGAACTGCGCCAGTTCTTCGCCACCGCCGTCAACGCGGTCACGGAGCGCTGGCCGGACCCGGCCCACCTGGGCCCGGACGTCTCCGACATGTTCGTCGGCCAGCCCGAGAAGCTCCAGGCCGCCCAGACAGCGCTGCGAGCCGCAGAAGCCGCGTGCACAGAGGCGCTCCGACTCGAACGCGCGGGCCGTACCGGCGATGCGCTGGCGACGTGGCAGCTCCTCTTCGGCCCCCTCTTCACCAAGTCATGACCACCGGCCAGCAGCCCCCCGTGCCCCCCGGCACCTCCGGCCGGATCAAGGAACGCCAGGACCAGCCGGAGCACCTCAACAGGCTGCTGGCCTACTCGCACCTGTACCGGGCGGCGATGTGGTGGCGCCGCATCAGAACCTGGGGCAACGTCCTCCTGGCTCTGACCGCGCCCCTCTTCGCGGTCTACTTCGCCGCGAGCGCGGGCACCCGTGGGGCCATCGCCGCTGCATGGCTGGTGCTCGGACGGACCGTGCTCTCCGGCCTGGAGCAGAGTGCCACGTTGCGCGCCGTGAACATCCAGGAGCTGTACGACGCCAAGCTTTTTCACCTGTGCTGGAACCAAGCTCTGGTCGGCCGGCAACCTGTCCCCGACGACGTCTCCTCGGCTGCCCGCCGCATACCCGATTCCGCTCCCTATCTCGCCTGGTACAGCGTCGACCTGGGGGACACCCCCTGGCCCGGCGACGTCTTGTTGTGCCAGCGGCAGAGCGCCGTCTGGAGCCGCCGGGATCACCACGCGTACGGCACCTTCCTGACGATCGTCGGAGGCGCATGGACTCTCGCGGTCATCATCTTCGCGCTCGTACGCGACATGACCCTTCTCGACTTCCTCGTGGCGCTCTTCCTGCCCAGCGCAGCAGCGCTCCTCGACACCATCGAACTCGCCCGTAGCCATTGGCGGCAGTCCACCAAACGCCGTCAGGTCGAAGACGACATCCACGACGTGTGGAACAAGTACCAGGCCAGTCCCGGCGACATCCCCGTCGAAGAGTGCCGACGCCTCCAGGACGCCACCTATCTCCTGCGACGCGACGGCCCGCCCGTGCCCAACTGGTTCTACAAGCTGCGCCGGCCCGAAGCCGCCGCCGTCACGAACGAGGGCACCACGACCTTGTACTACAGCCTCAGGTCTTGTGACTGGTGATCGGTGCTGATCGTTGTCCGGTCA